>PNOB01000382.1 GCA_013824585.1 Desulfobacterium sp.
AGATCCTTTAAAGTCGTAAGAGGAATAAAATCTTTGATCATCGGCACTCTTTTTTCTGTACGTTTTCCCAGTCGAATCGTGCCCATCTGGGTCAGAGAACCGATTGGTCTTCCAATCCCTTTATTGACCGCCAGAACGCCGGCTGCAAAGGTTGTTGCAACTGCTCCCATTCCAGGTGTCAGTATGCCAAGTTTTCCTACTGCTGGTTTGATATCTCTTTTCATTTTCATACATGATACCTCAAGGCTTTATTATTTATTCTACCTTCGAAATGCTCCGATTATCCTCGCATACGAACAAAACAGTCTGCCGGCTAAAGATCGATTCGATCTCGGTACCGTGAGAAAAGAACAATCCCGGCATAACCGTGTTTTGGGTGTCATGCGCGTTCGCATGCTGCCTCTCAACTGTCTTGCCTGGCTTCCATTCCAGATACTTTGCAATGAAGACTCTATTACGTTTCCCAAAGGATATGATCCATTGTAGTCGATACAGCAAGGGGCTACCGAAGCGTCCCAGTAAACCGCCATCAGGAAAAAGGGATATTCGCATGGATAAAAACTTCCGGTATTTATCGAAAATGGGTTGTGTTGATCCGCTACCTCATCCGCATCAGTCCAGTTATGAAATTTCCAGACCCGAACATCATCAAATCCCATGTTTTTCGCTTGCTGTATAAAGCAATCAATATGGGGCCGGGTATCCAACATCTCCACAATTTCGATAATAGTCTTTGGCCATTTCAGATTTTTCTGCGCTTTCCGCTTTAATAAGCGTTCCATATTCTGCAGGGTTTTTTCGTAATTTGCCCCTACACGAACAGATTCATACGTTTCTTTATGAAATGAGTCAAATGAAAACGATATGGAGTGTAACCCTGAATCCAAAACAGCACCGGCTTTATTCTCATCCAGAAGGGTCCCGTTTGTATTGATCAATGTATAAATATTTTTTGATGCGGCAGCAGAAATCATATCAAATATCCGGGGATGCAAAAAAGGCTCCCCGGAATGAAAAAGCTGCATACTTTTTAAAAAATCTTTTGATTCATCTACTATTTTCTGGAATAGCGAAAATTCCATGTACCCCTTTTCCCGCGTAATTTTACCAGCCTGCGGACACATCACGCATTTGAGATTGCAATGATTAGTCGGTTCAACCATCAGCCACTGAAAAGGGTAATCAGCTTTTTCCTGGCACAATGTGTAGGCCTTGATAAATTTCAGGTAGTCTCGATCTATGCCGAATTTGTCTTTGCCTTGTTTTACCATTCGTACAATCCGATATCTGAGCAGTAAATTTACAACAACTAAAAGCAGAACAATCCGTCATAATGTGTAAATATTGGCATTACTATATACAACCTTTTTAAAATCATATTGATAAATATAAGAGAATTCAATACAATAATTCATATTGGGAAACCGCACTTCATTCATATCATAGCTTACTATAGAAATCGAATGTCTTTGTGAGTCTTTTTTCCCATGCTGAGGCAGCAGAAAAACCAGAAAAGGAAACTATAATGACGTGGGCTGAGCTTCGACAGAAATGCAAACGCGAGAGCGATTATATCATCACCTTGCTGTTTACCAATGAAATATCTCTTATCACTACCTGGCTATTACTACAAACCTCGGTAACACCGAATCAGGTGACAATTACTTCCATTTTATGCGCATTGTTATGTGGAATTTATTACGCATTTGGAATGTTTCTTTGGGGGTCCTTTTTCTTGTTCATGTCCCACATGTTAGACTGTGCTGATGGGAACCTTGCAAGAGCAAAAGAAGTATTCAGTCCTTTTGGACGATGGATTGATTTTATTGGCAACAGGACCGGCGAAGTATTCATTTTTTTAGGTGTAAGTTTGTATTTTTACAGGGCTGAAGGGCAAGTTTTATGGATCATTTTGACATTAATGGGATCTACTTTTCTTCTGCTTTATTATTACATTGTAGATATCGCTCTCTCATTGAAAATTTCCAAAATCAAACAAACGATTACGTCCATTTCATTTAAAGGTGTTCATATAAAATGGGGTATCATGGAGCCTGTTCTATACGGATTTATCATTTTTTCATCTCTGGGATTAATCAAAGTCCAGATTTTATTTATCCTCTTCCTTACCATTGGAGGATTGATATACCAAGCATATAAAAATTATTTTCTTTTTAAATCCACCTCATAATGAATCTACTTTTTTTCAGCAAAAACAACGATTATGGAAGATCGCTTTAAAACAGAAAAGAAAAAAGAAAATGGAATTGATATTAAATGAAAGACTACCCTTGTCAAGATGCTCTTTTTTTTCAGCACAGAATCAAAACAATTCTCAAAGCTGCTTACCATGTCTGTCGGCCTGATCGTATGGATGATCGTTATGCACCTGAATCCAGCAGTTGTTAATGCCTTTCGTATCGAATCCGGCGTGAAATGATAAAGGTGCAGTGGAATTTCAAACCCATTCCAGTATTTCTGAAAAATTCTCCGATCAAAAGAGTCGTAGTTGGGTATCCCGATCAAAAACAGTCCATCATCTTTCAGCATTTTCGAAACTTTTTGTAAGATTTTTTTTGGATCAGAAAAATGCTCCAGAACATGCCACATGGTGACTACATCAAAAAATTGTCCCGGATATTCAGCTTCCTCATAACGAATATGATTTACAGAAAGCCCAGAGTTTTGGGCAAACACGGCCGCTTTCTCGACTGGTTCCACCCCGTGAACTGTCCACCCGATATCCTGAAGCAGCCTCAAATAATTTCCGATCCCACAACCAATATCCAGCAGTATCCCTTCTCCTCTAAAAAACGGAATCGATCGATAAGCGGTTTTATTATACAGCGAGGATATTATTCGTTTCATATGACCAAAAAAAAATCGGCTCTTCCTACCTGTTTTTCCAAATACAATCGAACGAATACCCCTCATTATGGTTTTACGAATATGAAACGTTTTATGGATGTTTGGATTGTGCGGCTTGTAATTTTCAGGATAATAGGTGGCAATAAAATCAGGACCGGTATCAATGCCAATAAAAGTAATTCCGCATCCATCGCATCGCATCAAGTCAAAAAACTCTCCAGGTGAATATTTAATCCCTTCAATCGATCCAGCTTTCCTGATATCCCATTCTCCACAGATTTGACACTGCTCTCTTCCCATCAACGAATCTTTCTGATAAGTGTTTTTTCATAAAGAAGCTTTTCTGCATGATTCAACATTTCTGGTGTATCGACATCCTGCCAAAAACAATCTCCGATATCGAGTGCCTGCATTTTTCCTGCATCTGCAAGAACCTGCACTCCCTCTGAAAGAGATGCATCGCCTTTCTGCTGATATACTCTCTCAATAGCATCCATTAATCCGATAGTGCCAATAAATACGCCAGTATCAATGCAGTTATAGTCTGTTATTTTCTTCCCGATGCATTTAATGACCTGATTTTCTGCAAATACTTTTGTTGCATCGTCCATATCAAAAATTGTATCCAGTTTGTAATCAACACATAAAGTTGCTCCACCCTTCTGGGGAACATGGATGCTTATAAGCTTCATGATTCCTTCA
>PNOB01000383.1 GCA_013824585.1 Desulfobacterium sp.
GCCGCTTTTTTGAACCATTTCATCGCTTCCTGGTAGTTCTGGGGCACGCCATCTCCGTTCAGATACATGACGCCCAGATTGTTCTGTGCTTTTGCATCATTTTGTTCAGCTGCTTTTTTAAACCATTTCATGGCTTTAAGATAGTTTACCGGTATTCCGTCTCCGTTAAAGTATATCAAACCAAGTTCATTCTGAGCAGTCGGTTCTCCCTGCATTGCCGCGGTTTTTAATTGTCCGATCTGTTTTTTATCCATTGATAAGGCATTGCCATGAAAAAAGAGCAGAATACCAAGGAATACAAGAAAACATAATCTCAATTGCCTGTACATAAGTTATCTCCAGAATAATACCCATCGATTCATGATGGTTGTTTTTATGGTTTGGTCATCTTTTCCAGGCAATTTTCAGGATGCTGCACAATCGCTTGGTAAAAAAGAGAGAAATAATCTGTATTGACATATCAAATTATACATTCCAAAACAACAAAAACATGTTTTTGGTTTGCCGGTTTGCCGGTTTGCCGGTTTGCCGGTTTACCAGTTAGCCGGTTTGCCGGTAGTGGGAAATGGATTTTTACCGGTCAACAGGTATACGGGCCAACGGGTCAACCAGCCAACGGCCAAACAGATTGAATGAAAAACAATGATAAAGGCGGTAAGACAGTGACGGATTCCAGAATAGCCATTATTATTCCGGTGTATAACCATGATCAGATGGTCGTGGATGTTGTAATCCGGGCATTGGGATATGGATACCCTGTGTTTGTGGTGGATGATGGTTCAATTGATGAGAGTTTTTCAAAACTCCGGAAGATTGAAGGTGTCCATCTTTTGCAGCACAGGATCAACAGGGGCAAAGGTGCTGCCCTGGTAACGGGTTTTCAGGCAGCGCAGAGTGTGGCGGACTGGGCAATCACCATGGATGCGGATGGCCAGCATAATCCCGATGACCTGGTAAACCTGGTTCAGGCAATCCCGGAAGATGGCCGGCCCATCATTCTGGGCAGGCGGCAGGGAATGGATAACTGTAATGTTCCATGGACCAGCCGGTTTGGCCGGGAGTTTTCCAATTTCTGGGTATGGGCGTCGGGCGGGCAGTGGCTCAGGGATTCCCAAAGCGGTTTCCGGATCTATCCTTTGCCGGAAATCCTGAATATAGGTGTTTGTTCAGAACGGTTTCAGTTTGAGGTGGAGGTGCTGGCCAGAGCCGGATGGGAAAAGATTCCTGTCATTGAGGTATTGGTTGGTGTAACCTATGAAAAACCAGGCAAAAGAAAATCCCACTTCAGGCCTTTTGTTGATTTTTTGAGGAACAGTCAGGTGTTTACCCGTCTGATTCTGACAAGGATTTTTTTTCAATTGTTCAGAAGAAAGTGACCATGGGAAGACGCCTGTAATAAAAAAAACTTGAAAAAATTCATGATCGGAATAAAGATGACCTTTTTTCGGTCATTGGCGAAACCGGCCCTGTTGTGTATGGTAATCCGATGAAGGATAATGATTCAATTTTGCGTAGGGGCAGGCCCCTGTGCCTGCCCTTTGGGTGACAATATACAGTGTGAATTACAAGACAAATAGGGAAAACGATCACAGAGGTATGATGAATGTTAGACAATGCGAAAAAGAATTTTACGCTGGTGGTTGACGAAGGAACCTTTTCTCTGGAACAGATCATCGCGGTTGCCAAAGGAATGGCCTTGATTGAGATCAGCCCGGATGAAAAATTTCTTGCTCATCTGCAAAAATCACAGACCATACTGCTCGATGCCATGAACAACGGCACACCGATTTACGGAGTCACAACCGGATTCGGAAAATGCTGCGGAAAGAGAATGGTAGGGGATGTTGCACTTCAGAACGGCCGGAATCTGATACGATTTCATGGTTGCGGAACCGGTGAGCCCATTGATCCGGTTTATGTCCGTGCGGCAATAGTTACCAGAATCTTATGTTTTGCAAGAGGATACTCAGGGGTTTCTGTTCAGCTTCTTGAGATCATGGCCGCATTTCTGAATCGTGATATCACGCCCGTGGTGCCGTCCGAAGGTTCTGTGGGGGCATCCGGAGATCTTACGCCCATGTCCTATGTTGCGGCCACATTGATGGGAGAGCGGGAAGTGTTTTTTGAGGGAAAACGAATTCCTGCAGGGACAGCCCTTGAGAAGGCCGGATTATCCCCATATCTGTTTAAACCCAAAGAACCGCTGGCCATTATGAATGGTACGGCCATCATGACTGGCATTGCAGTTGTTATGGTAGAAAGAGCGCAGCGGGTTCTGAATGCGGTCATCTATGCAACAGCATTGAGTATTCATGCGCTGATGGGAAATGCCCACCACTATCATCCGGCGATTTCCAGAGCAAAACCCCATCCCGGACAGACCTTTGTTGCAGATGAAATCCTTCAATTGCTGACCAGCCGGGAAGAATCGTCCGCTTTTGAATCCAAAGCGCTGGAGACACTACAGGACCCCTATTCGATTCGATGCACGCCGCAGGTGGCCGGTGTACTGTATGACACATTGAAATGGGTTCATGAATGGGTTGAGATCGAAGCGAACAGTTCCAATGACAACCCGATATTTGATCCGGAAACCAATCAGGTGATTATGGGCGGAAATTTCTACGGCGGACATATTGCTTCTGCCATGGATTCACTGAAAGCAGCGCTTGCTTCCATCGCGGACATGTCGGATCGGCAGATCGCTGTCATGGTTGATTCCAATCTGAACCGGGGGCTACCTGCGGATCTGGTTCAGCTTACGGGGGATGAAAGGCTTTTCAATCATGGATTCAAGGCCATGTCCATCTCTTCCTCTGCCCTGGCGGCAGAGGCGCTGAAACTGACCATGCCCGCGGCTTCTTTTTCCCGTTCCACTGAATCCCATAACCAGGATAAGGTCAGTATGGGAACCATTGCAGCACGGGATGCGGTTCGAATCTGCTGTCTGGTGGAACGGGTTGTGGCCATTCATCTTTTATCAGCGGTTCAGGCCTGCGAAATCCGGGGCGGGATATCCGCACGCCCGAAGCTGGACAGGATATTCCAAAGGATACGGGATATCGCACCGTCTCTTTATGAGGATCGGCCGATGGATAAGGATATTGAAGCGGTTGCACGGGCGATTTCAGGTTCCGACTTGTTTGAAACGATTCATGCGTAAGTTGATGAAACCGTAAAAGTCCTGATTCCGTCACTCCGGTGAAAACCGGAGTCCAGTATTTTTAATAGTTTCTGGATGCCGGATCAAGTCCGGCATGACGATTCAGAGACTTTTTACGAAGCCATCAAGATTCATACCTCCCGAAAATGAAAAAGGCATTGTGTATGATTATTCGAATCCGAAAAGGTTTCTTTATGTTCTTCATGTTTTCTCTGTTTGCTGTCGGAATTCTGCTGGAGCTTTTTCTGGTTCTGCCGGTCATTCTCCTGATGGAATTGGCTACATGCCATAAACCCTCACGCATGCAGAACACCCATCGGTTTTTTTTTGTCATCTGGCTTGGATTGATGCATGCCGGAGGTCTCCTCAGGGCCAGA
>PNOB01000384.1 GCA_013824585.1 Desulfobacterium sp.
TGATGCCGCTGTACCAATATGTATTCCGGTTTGACCTTATGCCGTGGAATGTGCCGGAAAAGAAAAATTTTCAGCGGAATTTTTTCAGCAGGGTAATCTGTTATGCCTTAAAATGTATCCCTGTCAGCAGACGTGGTCACAGGGACAGCGTGAATGAGACCTTAAGCCGATGTAAGGCCATATTAAAGCAGAATCAGAATCTGATGATTTTTCCGGAAGGAACAAGATCCAGAACCGGTTTGATTTCTACCCGGGATTTTCCATATGGAGTGGGCCGGCTTCTGTGCTGTGTTCCGGAATGCAGGGTGCTTTGCATCTATGCCCGTGGAGATCATCAGAAAAGGTACAGTCTCATTCCGAGATATAAAGAGATGTTTTCTGTGAAAATGGAAATGATCAAACCAATTACAGATGCCAATGGCCTGAAAGCCCATCGGGAGATTTCCGCACAGATTATTCAGCATCTTTCTACCATGGAAAACCATTATTTTGCAGAACATCGGAAATGATATTGTGGATCTATGCCATCCGCAAGCTATTGCTAGATATGAAGATCAACGTTTTGTAAACCGTGTACTCACTCTGGCTGAACAGAAAAAACTCCGGTCTTCTTCCTTCCCGAATGAATGCCTCTGGAGTTTCTGGGCAGCAAAAGAAAGTGCTTACAAGGCAATATCCAGATCCTTTCCTCTGGTTTCATCCTCCCCGAAACAATATGAAGTATCCATAGGCGATATCGGATCTTCATCCTTTTTTCATGGTATGGTTACCACTCCGGAAATGCCTGTGCAGATAAAGGGAGTAATCAGTACTGACTATGTTCACTGTCTGGGTGTAACCGGGATGGATATGGACGATCAGACGATTGAAACCAATATTTGTCCGATCCGGACAGATAATAAGGGAGATATCATCCTGCCGGACCAGGAATCCTTATTTGTCAGGGAACTGGCAAAAGATCGAATCGCTGAATACCTGAAAGCTGAGGTTTCTCAAGTTCAGATCAGGCGGGAAATCATCGCAAATCAACCTGGACCTCCGGAGGTGTTTTTTCAAGGAGAAAAAATTCCGATCAACATCAGTTTGAGTCATGACGGACGGTTTGTGGCATTTGCATTTACCATGTTCGATTCATAGTGAAGATTTATAATTTACGTGTCGCTATACCATGCTCAGCCATATCAATACGTCATGCTGGACTTAGATCCAGCATCCAGATTAATGGTCTGTATTTTTGAACTGCCAGACCACAGAACTTCAGACTACCAATCTCAGACCCCGGACACGGAAATCAACCGCCGAATTTACGAGGTCGTCTGGATTTAATTGTTCGCCCTGTAATAATTTTTTTTAACTCTTTCATCCCAATAGTTGGAGCATCCTTCTCTTCTGTCTTAGCTTCTCTAAGGCATCGAAGGTCTTCGTATGAAGCAATTTCTTCCTGTATTTTTTGGAATTCGTCATAGGGTAAAACAACAAATTCATTTTTTCCGTTTTTCTTTATTATCTGAGGATGTAATTCCATAAAAACTCCTTTCATCGATAAACCTCTCGACGATGACGAACTCTGTAAATAATTATACTTTTATTTTCGATTTCAAATACAACTCTGTAATCTCCTACTCGCAAACGATATTCAGGGGTGAAATTTGTAAGTCGTTTCACATCTCCATCCAAATTTTCACACATCATTTCAATGCTTTTGATGATTTTAGTTTGCATGTGTGATGATATCTTTTTAATATCCTTCACAGCTCTTGGTTTAAATTGTATGTCATATTTCATTTTTTTACGAATCAAATTTATTAATCATCATTTATGTATTTATCAGGTTCGATTCATACGTACAATTTTAATTTACGTGCCTCTATTCCATTCGCAGCCATATCAATACGTCATGCTGGACTTAGATCCAGCATCCAGATAAATGGTCAGTATTTTTGAACCGCCAGACCACCGCGTGGTGTATGGGCTGAAGGAAAAAAATCCCCGGCTACACAATTTTGCACGATAAGTCACCAATCGATTTCCTCTTTCCAATTCTCAACAGGCGTCGCTAAACCTTCTCGAATAGACTCACGCATTCCAGGGATATTCAAAAGATACATCGTTTCTTGAATTGAGCGCCAGTCATCTTCGGATATAAGAACCGCATTGCCTCTTTTGCTCGTAATGATAATGGGTTCATGTGATAAAGAGGTTTGATCAATAAGACGATAAAACTTGGATCTTGCCTCGGTTGCTGATAATGTTGGCATATTTCACCTCTAGTTTTATTCATAGCGTTCACTAAAACGCACGTATTGTCAAGGTGGATCAAGCAGTCAGTTTAAATTAGCACCAAGGTAGTCTCTTAACTTCTCATGCCAAACGGAAAGTTGAGTTGCAGGCAGGGGGGAGAACCAGAAAAACCGTCTGTCCCTGCCTGTTAATCCTCAATGTTTTGTTCGGCAACACGTTCCCTGGACTCTCTGACAGCCGTAAGAATGTCTTTTGTGGTTGCTTTGGTTTGGATTCCTGGCACGTCAAATGGTGATTTCTTATTTTTCTTAAAAATGATTGAGAAGGTTTCTCCGCCTCTCCTCTTGATGACAACTTCTTCACTTCTTGCGATATTGAGAACTTCAGCAAGTCGTTGTCTCGCTTCAGAATATGTATACACTTTCATGATATCTTACTCCAAAATTTTAATTCCAATCTCCCGCGCCACTTTTTGCATTCCAAGGTCAAGAGTAAGCAACGGGCTTCGTAGGTTTTTGGCGCATGCCAAAAAATAAGCATCATATGCATACAGGTTATATTTGATTGCGATGGTTAATGCCGATTTGATGTTGGTATGCCTCAAATCAACCGGTATCTGTTGAACAACCTCCCACGCTGATACGACTTCCTCCTTTTTCAAGGTGTTTTTTTTCATCATCGCCGTTAACGCATTTCCAATTTCAAACGGCAAAACATCAGGAGCAATTAAATCATGTCCTTCCGTAAGTCGAATGAGTTTATCCTTTTCAGGCTCATTTAACGCAACGGCTATGAACGTATTTGTGTCAGCGATTATTTTCATTTGTACAATTGTACGTAATGTGTTTTAATTTGTCAAGCCAATATTTGGACAGCGCTGTTCGACTCTAATCAGCCGTGCGGCTATTTGCGATCTGCTGCAAGTTTTTATCATTTTCAAATTTCAGGAGAAATTCTTTCTTATGGCATCGATGAGTGATGTGCCATACATAACCTGGAAGATGATATCTATTCGCACGAGTCATTTATAATTATAGTTGCTTTAATTGAGAATACCGGTTTTGATTATTGAATTTAGCATTACCTTTTCCAAGGCAACGGCCCACATTTTTGCACCTTTTACATCAGGTTTAAGTCTTAATGAATCTTTTGAATAATATTTAATGTCTTCCATGCCATTTGTCCTTTAGCGCACCGGGTAGGTCAGGGGCCTTACAGCCCCTTTCCCCCCTAAGAACCGTGCGTGACAGTTTCCCGTCACACGGCTCAAGCATTTTAAAGGTCGATC
>PNOB01000385.1 GCA_013824585.1 Desulfobacterium sp.
ATCTCTGGAGAAACCCGGGCAGAACAGATCGACAAAAACATAGCCGATCTCTTTCTTCATGCAGGCTTTTCCATGTTTGAAATCGGTCTTCAAAGCACAAATCCAAAAGCGCTTGAACTCATGAACCGCAGAACCGATCTTTCCCGTTTTCTGAAAGGAACTACTCTTCTCAAGGAAAGAGAGATCCTTCCCCGGATTGATCTGATCGTGGGTCTTCCCGGCGACACACTGGATACATTCAAGCAGTCGGCTGATTTTATTGCAAAGCATGACCTGTTCGATGACATCATGGTCTTTCCCCTGTCTGTACTGCCGGGTACGGATTTCCGGAAAAACAGCCAAAAATTACAGCTCACATTTGATGATACACCTCCATATTCAATTCTGCACACCCCGGCATTTTCCCAGGAAGAGATGTTATCTGCCTTTGATTATGCGGAAGAAGTTTTTAAAATCAACTTGTTCCCGGACCCCCATATGGATGTTTCGTTCCGATCCGGTTCCATCGAATCGCCCGTTGAGGATCACCGGGTTGTTATCAATGGGCAGGAATATGTTTCAAAGCTCGTGCTCAAACCGGAACGTACACTCGCTGAGATAGAAGATCTATCCACCCGGCTGACCCATCCTTACCAGATCTTTGTAACACAGGCGGTTTCGGATAAGGATCATCTGAAAAAATGTCTTGAGATTGTTTCCGGCAAAAATCCGCATACCCCGTTTGAAATTGTATTTCTGGAACCGGCTTTTCCCATCAACACAAAAGAACTTCTTTCGGTTATCCAGATCAAACGGCCTCACTATCTGGATAATGATCTACGATTTCTGTATGGCTCATCCGGCAACCGCTGTGTTGTGTTCACAGTGGTTTCGACCCATGAAAAATTTTTTTTTCATGGGGAGATGAAACGGCATGTGTTCTGGTGGAAGCGACCGACCCTGCCTGAACAGGCCGATCTTGACTCCCTGTCCGATTTCTCCAGCCTGCTGATTGATACCCGGCATTCAGAACTTGAGATCAACACCTGGCAGGACCGGTTTGCCGGTTTTGCTCCCGACATCCTGTTTGTAAATTTCGTGAAAACAGACCATCAGAAACGCTGGATCAGCCTGACCGCTGAGGATGATTATTATATGGAGGTTTTATAATCCAGATTGATGTTGGGTTTCATTTCATCCAATCCAACCAACAAAGTTTTAAATATTGATAACGTCCGGAAAACATAACAACTTAAAGCTTGTGAAAAAATACTGTGTGCTATATGGGATACCTCATGATTATTAAAAATCGAAAATCTGAACAGATACGTTAACCATTTTTATTATGAATTACTACTAAAAATATTTATCAAAACAGGAGGCTATTCAGCGTGAAACTTTTATTACAAATAATGACCGGAATAACCATTGTGATCTCTGCGACTGCTTTTGAAACAGAAGCTCGACTTATTAATAAAGGATCAATTTCTATAGGAGGTTCATCAAATTTAGGCATATCAAATGAGAGCTCTGATGACGACAATGATCGAACCTTTTATAATATTGATGGGAGTGTTGGGTATTTTATTTTTAACAATGTTGAGCTCGGGTCGTCCTTGGGGCTATATTACAATGATTATCGTCATAACTATGTAAATGATATCCACTACAGCGATACTAAGCAATATGGCATCGGCCCTTTTATCGCTTACCATATACCCGTCAATGATCCTTCAAACTTCTATATCCAATGTGGGTTTGGATTTACAAAAATTGAGTATACTGAGTATGATGACGGAATATGGGATAATGATGTAGACGGTAAAAATATAAGCGTCTCTGGAGGATGGGAATATTTTTTTACCTCCTCTGTTGCCGGTCGAATCGGATTGCATTATAGCCATACTGATTGGGATTACACAGGTGAACATGTTTTTAATACTGGTAATACATCAACCTCATATTCAACCGATGTTGGATTAAAAATATTTTTTTAATTATACAGCTACATAACCACGGGATAATACCAACTTAGGTTCTCAGGATTAATAGCTTGGCAAAACAACAAATCAAAATCATCTCCTGGAATGTCAACGGCCTGCGGGCAGCGATGAAGAAAAATTTTCTTCAGATTGTAAAAGACCTGGATGCAGATATTCTTCTTCTACAGGAAACCAAACTTCAGGAAGATCAGCGAACCGATGAAATGATCAACATTGCTTCCTACCAATCCTTCTGGGCCTTTTCCACAATCAAAAAAGGATACAGCGGGGTTGCAGCCTATTCCCGGATCAAACCCAGTGAGGTCAAAACCGGAATCGGAATTGCCGGATATGATGATGAAGGCCGGATTCTGGAACTGGATTTCAACGACTTCCTTGTTTTTAATATCTATTTTCCCAACGGCCAGATGAGTGAAGAACGGCTACAGTACAAGCTGAATTTTTATCAGGAATTTTTTGCATATGCAGACAACCTCCGGAAAGCCGGAAGAAGCCTGATCATTGCCGGTGATTTTAATACCGCCCACAATGAAATCGATCTCCGGCACCCAAAGGCGAATGAAAACCGGTCCGGATTCCTGAAGATTGAACGGGAAGTGTTGGATGATCTTGTACAGCGGGAATATGTGGATACCTTCCGCTATTTCTATCCGGAAACGGTGAAATACTCCTGGTGGTCCCAGCGTTTCAATGCCCGGAAAACCAATGCCGGGTGGCGTATCGACTACTGTTTTGTCACCCGGGATCTGATCGACAGAGGATGGATCAAGGAACCTTTTATTTTAAATGACGTTTTTGGTTCGGATCACTGTCCGGTTGGGCTTTTGCTGGAATATTGACCTCACAAAGGGCAGGCACAGGGGCCTGCCCCTACGAATAGCCATCTGTTTTACACTATACAATTTCATCCGCATCGAAATTCCTCGCGTAACCTTCTGGACAGCTCCGTTACTACCCCAAAAGCTTTTTCAACGGTTTTTTCACCATCCGGATTCACCAGGCAGCAGGTGGCCGGAGACAGCAGGCTGCGGGAGACCAGGAACTCCTTATCGATTCCTTTCTGATCCAGAAAATCCCATACGCTGATCAGTCTGGTCTTCAAAGAATCCAAGGTTTCCGCTTCAAACGGTTCTACATTGGTTGGAACAATTCCCCAGGAAAGGATTCCGCCGCGATCCAGGAATCGTTTAATGGACGGCGCATAGGATGAAAACACTTCCCCATTCTGATAAATATCCAGGGATAAAATATCCAGATCCAGGTTCAGCAGAAAATCCCAGTCCGGATTTCCGCACAGATGAATTCCCCTGGGCCTCTGAATCATGGAAAAGAAGTACTCCAGATCTGTCCTGGCCCTGGCGCTGTCATAACCAGACAAGGCACTGAAAATAAACTGCAAGCCAGGTTCATCCACAAACATGAAGGCATTGGGATTCACCTGCTTCAACCTTTCCAGTTGAACATTGATCCGCTTTGCCATGAAGTCAAACATCAGCGGCCGGATGTTGTCATCAAACAGAATCGGACG
>PNOB01000386.1 GCA_013824585.1 Desulfobacterium sp.
GATCTGCATCTTCATCATTGATCTCGATTCCAAAAACATCTTCTGATTTGATGATAATATCCACCAGGCGTGCTGAATTCACGCGAAGGTCACGTATGATATCGGTCTGGTTCGTGACATTTTTTAACAGCTCCGGATCTCTGACATACTCTTTGATGATTTCAACCATTTCCGTAAAAACTGTTTCTCTATCCATTTATATCTCCTTTATGATTCTCGTTAGTGTCCCACTTTCTCAGAATTATACAGCTATTCACATCTCCAAACCCGAAACTGGCCTTTGCCATGGTTTTCAGCTCCGGATAGTCCATTCCAGTATGTACGACATGATCGGAAAAGGCTTTGATTTCCGGGTGCAGATCCTCACAATTCAAAGAAGGATGCAGAAATCCTTCCGATAACTGGATCAAGGCGGCAACTGTTTCAATGGCGCCAGCTCCGCCAAGACAATGCCCGATCATCGATTTCGTCGAGTTGATATATGGAAAACAGCCAGGTTCCCTTCCCAGGGCTTTTGACCAGTTCATAATTTCATATGGATCTGCAAATGTCGCGGTCAGATGCCCGTTTATGGCATCAATCTCATTTGGAGAAATATCCGCATCGGCTATGGTTTCCCGGATACAGCGCTGGACGCCTTCTGAATTGGGCGAGGTCATGGAACCTCCACCCCTCTGGCCACCGCAGTTCACTCGCCCGCCGATAATCTCCGCATAAATTCGGGCATTTCTTTGGATAGCGGTTTGCAAATCTTCCAGTACAATCACTCCCGCACCAGAACCTGGAACAAATCCGGATGCTGTTGCACTCATGGGTCTTGACCCTTTTTCCGGCTGGTCATTGAACTTTCTGGATAAAACACGCATGGAATCAAAACCTCCCCATGTGTAAGGTGAATCTCCTTCTGCCCCACCGGCAATCATTCGTTTTGCAAGCCCTGTTCGGATTCTCCAGAACGCCTCAACAATCGCTTCTGTTCCGGTACTGCATGCCGAAGAGTTGGAGGTGACCTGATTGCCGAGACCCAGAAGGCCAGCAATGCGGGCGCTGATGCCGCTTCCCATGACCTGCTCGACAATTCTGGAACCCAGCTTTCGAACCTTTCCGCTGTTGACAACCGGAACAATGGTTGTTGCAATCAGTTCCATATCGCCGATTCCACACCCGACAATCGCACCGGTTTCCCAGTCCGCAGGAGAATCATCAACTGGCAGGGATAAACCTGCATCCTTCCACGCGTCTATTGCTGCAACAGAGGCATAGCTGATCGACCCACTCATCCGGGAGTTCTGCTTTTCAGAAAAATAGGAATGACTGATTTCCTCAAAATCTTTTGGAACCCCAGCAATACAGCATGAAAAATTTAATTCCTGAAGTTTCGGAATAAACCGTATCCCGGAACGTCCCTGTTTCAGCGCTTTTTGAAAAGCATCAACCCCATGCGCATTCGGACTGACAACTCCCATACCGGTTATTACCACTCTACCTTCCATGTAATTTTACTCCTGATCCGGTCAATGTTCCGGAACAAATTTTATCTCCATTGTCACGTTCTATGCGGACCTTTGCTTTCAAATTTCCTCTTCGAAAATAGATCATCTCTCCCTGAATCATAATATTTTGATCTGGAGAGACAATTCCACTGAACTCGATCTCTTCTGCAAAAGCAAACAACGTTGTCATCTGGCTGACCTCTTCGGTAGATCTACCCTGAGACAGCAGCCGCGAAATTCCAAATGCAACCACTCCGGTTTGCGCCATGGCCTCGATTAGAATTACCCCAGGGGTTATCGGATGTCCCGGGAAATGGCCCTGATAAAAAAATTCATTTTCACGAAAACGATAGCTTGCAGTAATAGAGGTCTCATCCAGATTCAAAATCGTATCGATAAAACGAAACGGATGTTTCTGGGGTATCAGTTCAAGTATGATTCTGTTCAGCTCCTGATCAACCACCATACATGCCTCCGTTTACATGAATGATACTTCCCGTGATATAATTCCCCCTCTTTGCGAGAAAGGAAATCACATCTGCTACCTCTTCCGGTTTCCCCATGCGGTTCAGCGGTACCTGACAAAGGATCTGCTGCTTTATTTCTGCCGAAAGATCCCTGACCATGTCGGTTTCAATGAAACCAGGAGACACGGAATTCACAAGAATATTCTTTCCCCATAGTTCTTTAGAAAGGGATTTGGTCATGGCATCCATTCCTGCTTTTTCCATGGTATATGGCATCTGGCCGGCATTGCCCGTGTGTCCTACCACACTGGAAATATTGATGATACGTCCGGATGAGATTCTCATCATAAAAACACGGAGGACTCTTTTTGTAAGGTACCATGCGCCCCGGAGAACGGCGCGCTGGAAGTCAAACGATTCTACCTTCATCCGGACAATGGGTTCATTGATACACATCCCGGCATTGTTCACCAGCACATCAACCCGGCCTGCCTTTTCCTTGATCTGGCTGACCATGGATTCCACCTGTTCAATATCGGTCATATCTGCCTGCAATAAAAATCCCTGCCCATTGATTTCAGATAAAACCTGCTCCGCAGACTCCCTGCTCTCCCGGAAATGAATCCCGACCGTAAAACCTTCCCGGGATAAGGCCCGGCAACAGGCCGCACCAATGCCTTTTCCTCCACCGGTTACAATGGCAATCGGCCCATCCGGAACAACCGGATTCTCCATATCTAAACTACTGCTGATCATATTCCCTTCTTTTCCCGGTTTGATCCTCCCAATGAATGGGGTGATGGATTCGGGTAATCCGTATAGGCAATTTTCTGAAATATTCCAACCCGGGCCCCGCGAACAGATGCGATCGGTTCATCATCAATAAAAACTTTTCCATCCGCAACAGCAAGGCTTGATCCGGTCTTTTTCAGATCCTGAAAACGGGTGATCATCACCTCGAACCGGGCGACCTTGTTGTGAGGCCGGATCTGGCCCTGAAAAAGGATTTCACTACTTCCAAGAGCTCTTCCAGATCCCAGTGCTCCCCGCCATACAGAATAGAAACCTATCAACTGCCAGATGGCATCCATGCAAAGACAGCCCGGCTGAACCGGGTCACCGGGAAAATGGCATTGAAAATACCAAGCATCCAGCCGGATATCCTGCTCTGCTATGATCGATCCCCTGCTGCCCTCTTTGGTCATGGACAGGATACGATCAACCATCAGAAAAGGCGGCGCGGGCAGACGCGCATCAAAATTTTCCGGAGGATCTTCCACGAGTCTTCCATAGGCAAAAGAGATCAGATGATTCAGATCAAACTCTTTCCGGCTTTTAAACTGTTCATATTTCATCCAATGCACTCTCCGCCATCCACACATATCAGGGAACCATTGACCCAGGCGGCTTCATCCATGCATAAAAGAAAAATAAAATTGGCCACATCCTCTGGCACGGTCAAACGTTTGAAAGGGTTTCTCTCCATTGCGTTTTTTTTCATCCTTAGGTTTCCGGGTATGACCTGTAAAGCTGCCGTGTCGGTAATGCCT
>PNOB01000387.1 GCA_013824585.1 Desulfobacterium sp.
TCCAGTATTTTCGGCTCTTTTCTGGGCACTGACTTTCGCCGGTGTGACGCGTTTTAATAGTTTTGAAATTGGCTCAGTTGAATTGATTTGGGTGACACAGCATTTCGAAAACGGTATGCATATAAAAAAATGACATTGGCTATAAAAAAAATATCTCTGAACAGGGCGGATCGAAGACCATGAAATGCAGCAGGTTCCGGATCTTCCGGACCAAAACATCCACAGTCCACATCCAGCCCCATGTAGATGCCATAACTTAAAACCATTATGAACAGAATCAGTAATCCGAAAATTGCTGTCAGGCTTCCTTTCATATCGAACAGGAGTCCGATTCCGGAAATGACTTCAAAAACAGCGAGAAACACTGCAAAGGGAAGGGTAAGATTTTCAGGAATAAATCCATAGGCATTGATCAGTGTGGCAAAAGACACGGGCGTCATGAGTTTTGCGGCCCCGGAAAACAGAAAAATGGTTCCCAAGCCTATCCGGATTATTATATAAAAAAAAGATGACATTGCTGCTTCCTGGCATTGGTGATAGAAAGAAACAAATAATGGATCTAAGCATTTATGTCTAATTGAAAATTTTAATGATTCATCGACTTTGTATTCATAAAAACGATTTGATTTTTTTCCGGGAAGTGGTTGCCGTAAATCTGTTTGAGCGGTATTGTACTGGGCAACCAAATATTCCTATCATGAATCAATAACAGTGTTCTTCGGATGGAAATTTCCCGTTCTGTACCTCAGATACATAGGATGAAATGCTTTCTTTTGCCGCCTTTCCAAGATTTGCATATTGTTTTACAAATTTTGGGAGATGTCGGTCGTGCAGGCCAAGCAGGTCATGCAGTACCAGAATCTGGCCGTCACAATCCGGACCCGCACCGATGCCAATGGTCGGAATGGATATGGCTTCCGTAATTTTTTTTGAAATATCTGCCGGAATTCCTTCCAGGACAACGGAAAATGCGCCTGCTGCTTCCACTTCACGGGCATCTGCAAGGAGGCGCTCCTCATCCCGCTGCACTTTGAATCCTCCCATTTGATGAACCGATTGCGGTGTAAGACCGATATGGGCCTGAACCGGTATGGATGCCTTTGTGATGGCCCGGATCGTATTGCTTACAGCAGCGCCTCCCTCAAGTTTGACGGCTGAGGCACCTGTTTCCTTAAGAAAACGTCCGGCATTGTATACTGCATCTTCAATGCTTACCTGGTATGAAAGGAAGGGCATATCTCCGATCACCATTGCATTTTTAACGGCCTTTCCGACAATTCTGGTGTGATAGATCATTTCATCCATGGTAACCGGCAGGGTGCTTGTTTCTCCCTGCACGACCATTCCAAGGGAGTCTCCCACAAGGATCATGTGAACACCGGATTCGTCAACCATCTTTGCAAAAGGATAGTCATAAGCAGTAAGAGCAACGATTTTTTCACCTTTTTTTTTCATCTGATAAAGCTTGGTCAGGGTAATTTGTGAGTTCATGACAATGCCTCCTTGTATAGATTCCTTTTTATCAATTTTTTATGTATTAGAAATACGAAAAACGAAAATAAATCAACAAAAAAAATCGGAAAATAAAAAGATTAATCGAATTTAATCAGGAATGGAACAGGTTGCTATCCATTTTTATATCGTAAAAGTGAGAAAAAGTCATTGAAATATATACCTGAAATATATCTGTGGGAGTGGGAGCGGCATCTTGCTGCGAAAAAACGAACAGCAGCAGCAGCATAAAAACCAATTCAGCACTTGATTCGCAGCACTCCGGGAAGAACCTCAAAATTGAATTTTTCAGCCTCCCATGCCACATCTCCGTCGATCTGGGCATATAAAGGTTTTTTCAACATCACAGACACTTTTTTGCAGGACAGATATTGGCCGGCACAATTGCCGATAGTGAATGAAGTCAATCCAGCGAGGATCATTTTTGAATAGTCAAAATTGATAGATGAGACATGAAGCTGGTGGTCATTAAATCTGGCTTTTGGAGCTACTTTCATTCCATAACCATAATAGGGCTGTTTCATGATCATCAGGCTGAGCAGGTTTGGAATTTTTTTTATTTGATCATCCATTCGGATGACAGCTTGTGCTGGTGTATAGGCTTTCAATACAGAGAAAAAAACCGCTTTGAGATAGGGGTAAAAACCAGTGAGTCCCTGTTGAAGAAACCGGTCCCTGAGTTTCAGGATCGTGCCTTCAATACCCAGTGAGACCATGAACGCCCGCTTGTTCTGATTACAGTTGATCAGATCATATTCCCGAACCCGTCCCTTTTGGATTCGCTGAGCAATGTCCGCAAGGCTGCCCCGGTAATTCAGGGCATATTGAAGGGCATTGCCTGAACCCAGGGGAAGATATGCAACCTGAGTAATTGTTGTGTCGAGTGCGTTGATCAAACTTGAAAATGTTCCGTCGCCACCTGCAGCTACCAGGACATCGCATCGGGAGGCAAGTGCCAGCGCACAATTTTTGAAATCTTCCGGTGAGTTGGTATCCAGACCATGTATCTTTGCCTGAAGGATGGTTGCAGCGTTTTTTAACTGGATGCGTTTTGTGTCAATGCTGGTTTTTCCGGATGCTGGATTGACAAGAATGGCATACTTTAACGGTTTCATAGGATCGATTGGAAAAGGGTTTTTACTTTTTTGCCGATAATGGATGAATTTTTTCACTAATCATTGAAAAATAGTCGTATTTTGTATATGGTGTAAATAATGATTCTTACAATCATTTCTTCCTTGAAGCCAGTATTTGTCAAAACCAATTCATAAGTCAAATGGAATCAACCGGAGACAAAAGTCATGTTAAAAAAAATCAATCCTGCACTTACAAAGAGTTGGGAACAGCTCAATGCCCATTTCAATCAGATCTCTTCTGTTCATTTGAAGGATCTGTTTTTACAAGATCCGGACCGGGCAGACCGGTATTCGATCCGCTTCAAGGACATTTTTCTGGATTATTCAAAGAACAGGATTACCGATGAAACCATGAATCTTCTGATGGCACTGGCAGAAGAAGTGAATCTGAAGGATGCGGTTGAGAAAATGTTTGCCGGTGAAAAAATAAATGAAACCGAAGACCGGGCGGTTTTGCACACAGCTCTCCGGAACCGGTCCAGCCGGCCGGTTTTGTCCGATCACCAGGATGTGATGCCGGATGTGAATGCTGTGCTCAATCAGATGAAACAGTTTTCAGAACAGGTTCGATCCGGCAGATGGAAAGGATATACCGGCAAGCCGGTTACCGATATTGTGAATATTGGAATTGGCGGATCAGATCTGGGGCCGGTCATGGTTACCGAGGCACTTAAATTTTATGCAGATGATAAGAAGCTTTCCGTTCATTTTGTTTCCAATATTGATGGAACTCATATTGCTGAAACCCTGAAAAAGATCAATCCGGAAACCACGCTTTTTATTATTGCCTCGAAAACATTTACAACCCAGGAAACCA
>PNOB01000388.1 GCA_013824585.1 Desulfobacterium sp.
GAGGCCATCGGGAGGATGGTTTCCCTTGCCTGGCGGAGCGGGGTCCAGCCGATCCAGGTGATCAAGCAGCTCCTGGATATTTCCTGCCATTCCCATTCGGGCTTCGGTGAAAACAAGATTCTTTCCTGCGCTGATGCAGTAGCCAAAGCTATAAAGTGTCACATGTCGTCTAATGGTCATACCGTTCCTGAAGCGCTTGTGACAAAGCCTTTGATCAAAGGTGCCTGCCCTGAATGTGGAGGCCGAATTGTGTATGAAATGCGCTGCCCCTTTTGCTATTCATGTGGATACAAAGAATGCGGTTGATTTCAGGATGGGCGAAGACCTCGCGGCCTTCGCCCTCAGACCATATCGGAAACACCTCAATAGGCCCTATTTACGGTTGACCCAATTTTTCAATTCTTTGCCTACCTTGAAGAAGGGTAATCTTTTTTCTTTCACCTCTGTTTTTACACCGGTTTTAGGATTCCTGCCCGTATAGGGACTGTAATTCCTTATTGTAAAGCTGCCGAATCCCCTGATTTCAATTCTGCCGTCAGTCTTAAGTGTTTTCACAAACCCTTTGAATATTAGATTCACGATGTCGGCGGCCTGTTTTTCAGTCAGAGTTTCTTTCTGGGACAATGCTGTAATAAGTTCTGATTTGTTCATAATCTCACCTCATATGAAATTTTCTGTGATTCATTCTTACGTTGAACTCGGGATTATCCCCACATCACATTTTGCTGAAACAACGATCCGATTCCATCCGCAAATATTTTGAATCAAGTTCAAGCATATTTGTAAGTCATTATTGGGTGGATGTGATGATGGACGAAACGAACAAAAGAACTATAACAGAAAAGATTGCCCTTTTTAAGAGATATTTCTCAGGATTACCCAATGTTTTCGGTTCGTATGATCCCGATACCGGTCGTTCCTGGCAGGAGAAACGGTCTGTGAACTCTGAGACAATCCTCACTCATCTCAAAGGGAAGAAGCATTATGGTGTCTATCTTCTTGTAAATGATATTACAAAGGCTATCGCAACAGACTTTGACAGCCATGATCGTTCAAAACCTTTGGAATTCATCAGAGCAGCTCATCATTATCGTTTGCCCGCATACATTGAAATCAGTAAATCCAAGGGATTCCATGTTTGGATCTTCTTCAATGAACATGGTGTGAAGGCGGATAAAGCTCGATTGGTTACAAAGGCTATTTTAAAGGACATTGATTCTGAACAGACTGAGATATTTCCCAAACATGACTGTTTGAATTCTCAAGTGTTTTTCGGCAATTTTATCTATACCCCACTCTTTGGCCGATTGGTTCCAGAGGGCAAGACAGTATTCATAGAACCCGAAACGATGAACCCGTATCAAAATCAATGGGACTTCCTCGAATCGATCCAGCGCGTAGAAGAATCTACGCTGGATGATATCATCGAAATCAATGGGCTATCGAAGCAGCAACGTCCGGATATTCAACCAAACCAATCCAAAGATCGACTGGTCCAAGGCACAGGGCTTCCACTCTGTATTCAAAGTATGCTCCAAAATGGCGTAGCTCATCTTCAGCGATCCAGTTGTTTCAGATTAGCCGTTCAGCTTAGAAGGATAGGTTTGCCATTTGACGCCACAGTGTCAGTGCTGAAAACATGGTCACTGAAGAATAAACCAGCTGATGGGAAGTGGATTATTACTGATCAAGAAATCGTGGAACAAGCTTCCTGTGCTTACCGGAATTACTATCAAGCCTATGGGTGCGAAACGCCTGAAATTTCGTTATTTTGCAGTCCAGATTGTCATACCTTCAAAAAAAGAGGCCAAGAGGCAATATGACAAATTGATGAACGATCTGTTGGATATAGATTTCGGAGATTTCACATCAGATAAGGAAAGAGTAGATTTTTCTAGAAAAAGTCAAAAGCAAACGGCAAAAAAGAGCATATATATGTTATAAAATCATATAGATAATATTTTTACTATGGCTTCTATCACCGACGCAAAGATTTTTTTGACACAGAATGAAGTAGCATATAGATTCAGAGTCACTCCCTCGACCATCAAGAACTGGCGGGAGAGAGGGCTGCTTCATTATTTCCAGGCTCCCGGATCGCGTAGAGTTCTGTATCCTATTGGTGCGGTCGAGGATCTGGAAATGCAGTCAATAAAAAACGATAAGGAGGTGATGAAGGAGCAAGGGAAAGTAGAGAGAAAAGTGCCGGATATATCAACCAAACCGAGAAAGGAATGGAAGATATGATGGCAAGAAAAGATCACAATTTGATGAAACGGAACGATGTCTGGTATTTGTCAATCAAGATGAAGGGCTTAAGAATTATAAGATCGCTTTCGACAGAATCCGTGTTGGAGGCACGGGAGAGGCGAGATGAGTTGATCCAAAAAATCCAAGCTCAGGGGGTCACTTCCTGTCCCGAAACGATAGACCAGTCTAACCGCCTTTTTGGTGAAATTGCAATAGAATGGTCTAAAATTATAGAGACGGAAGTGAAAGCCTCGACAATGCAGGATTACAGGGACTCGATGAATAGTTACGTTCTTCCCAGATTTGGCAATCGAGCAATAGGTCAGATCAGTTATGTGGAGATAAAAAAGTTTGTCAGCGAACTAACGTGTTCTGCAAAAAGGAAGAACAATATCTTGGTCCCTATGCGATCGGTATTTAAAATGGCCTTTATCGAGGGCATAATGGATCGAAATCCGATGGATCGTATTAGAAACCTTAAGACGGACAAACCGGACATCTTTCCCCTGTCCATGGAGCAGGTGACGTTATTTCTTGATAAAGTCAATGCTCGCTACAGGGTTTTTTTTGTTGTTGCCTTTTTCACAGGGATGCGATTCGGCGAAATGGCAGCACTGAAATGGAAGAATGTGGATTTTAAGCTCGGGGTTATCAAGGTGCGGGAGACAAGAGTAAAAGATATAGAAGGTCGTCCCAAAACCAAGAAGTCAGTCCGAGACGTCAACATGATGCCGCCAGTGAGTGAGGTTTTGATTGATGCAAAGTCCAAAGCCACTGGTAAGTCAGACTACGTCTTCCTGAATCAGTACGGTAAGCCACTCAAGCCGATGCCGGTCAATTTTCACATATGGAAACCGGCACTCAAAGAGGCGGGTCTTGAACCGAGGTCCCTCTATCAAACAAGACACACCTTTGCCACGCTGATGCTTGACGCTGGGGAACATCCCGGTTGGGTG
Source organism: Desulfobacterium sp. (assembly GCA_013824585.1). Taxonomy (GTDB): domain Bacteria; phylum Desulfobacterota; class Desulfobacteria; order Desulfobacterales; family SURF-7; genus QZKS01. The sequence goes on from PNOB01000388.1 coordinate 3,207, forward strand.
CAAAAAATGATGGGGCATGAGACGATGCAGATGATCTATGAGCGTTACTACAGCTACATAAAGAATTACGAAAGGGATGAAGGTGCCGCGTTCATGACAAATGTATATGGTCCATCAAAGAAGGGAAGCCACCCAGCCGAAATTGCAGCTTGAGAATTTTCAAAAGGTGCAACAAAAGGTACAACAAACGACAATGGGGAGTTAGACTACCTATCTAACCCCCCATCGCCACTGCGAAAATTTCTCATCTTTT
>PNOB01000389.1 GCA_013824585.1 Desulfobacterium sp.
CGTGTCCTTCCGGCAAGCCTGCATGAAATGAGGAAATATATTTGTTAGTATCGATTGTCAATTCCAGGCAAAGGAGAGCAATCGATGGAAAGAAATGAAGAATCATTACGATTTGATCTTGAGTTTGTAAAAAATCAATTTGAAGCATGGCGGGCAAATAGGAAAAAACGTCGGGAACCTATTCCGGAACAATTATGGGAAGCAGCCAAAGAACTTGTCAAAATCCATTCAATCAATAAGGTATCCCGAACCCTTGGCTTGAACTATACGGATCTGAAGAAACGAATTCTCGGTAAGGAATATCCGTTATCGGCAAACAGGAAGAAAGAGCCATCATTGGTTGAGCTTTCATATGAGCCGTTATTTGTTCCATCAGAATGCATCATTGAGATGGAAGACAAGACCGGCTGCCGGATGAAAATGTGTTTTCGGGGGGAGACCCATTTTGATCTGCTTGAACTGGGGAAGTCATTCTGGGATAAAAACCGATGATCCAGATCACTCCCCAGATGCGGATACTTCTGGCTGTTGAACCGGTTGATTTCAGGAAGGGCATAGATGGTCTTTCCGGGATATGCAGGAATGTGTTCACAACAGATCCCTTTTCCGGATATTTGTTTGTATTCATAAACAAGAGAAAGACGGCAATCAAGGTGCTTGTATATGACGGCCAGGGATACTGGCTGTGTCAGAAACGGCTGTCAAGAGGACGATTTAAATGGCAGCCGGATACAACGCAAGGCAAGCTTATGCGTCTTTTTGTGCACGAGCTTCAACTTCTGATCTGGAACGGAGATCTTCAAAGTGCCAGGACAGCCCCGTTATGGAAAAAGATTCCATCATAAGAACATTTAACTTGCGTTCCACCTTTTTTTGTGCTATCCGGGTACTATGGATCTGGAGGTCAAATACAGGGGCAGGATTGCCACCACGGAAGATATCGAGTTTATCCATAAGCTCATTTCTGAAAATCCTCATGACAGCAGACGGAAACTGTCTCAAAAGCTCTGTGAGGCGTGGAGCTGGGTACAGCCCAACGGGGCATTGCGGGATATGGTTGCAAGGGGCTTTATGCTTGAGCTGCAAAGGGCTGGGTACATCCAACTGCCGCCCAAAAAGGCAAGTCCGAACAATCCGTTTCAAAATCGAAAACAACCCGATCCTATTGAAATCGAAGTATCTCCTTTTCATACAGCACTGAACGAAGTACGACCACTTGAATTCCATCAGGTTCGGCGTACGGATTCAGAGAAATTATTTAACAGTCTGATGAACCGGTACCATTACCTTGGATATTGTCAGCCTGTAGGAGAACATCTCAAATACATTGTATATTCAAAAAAAAGGCCGCTGGCTTGTCTTGCCTGGTCTTCAGCGCCGCGTCATATCGGCGCAAGGGACAGGTTTATCGGGTGGGATGTTGAAGACCGGAAGAAGAATCTTTGTCTTATGGCGTATAATACACGATTTCTGATCCTGCCCTGGGTGAAGGTACCGCATCTGGCATCTCATATATTGGGTCGGATGGCCAGGATTCTTTCAGGAGACTGGGAAGGGATGTACCATCATCCGGTTTATTATCTTGAGACATTTGTGGATAAGGAACGGTTTAAAGGGACCTGTTATCAGGCTGCGAACTGGATATACCTTGGTGATACTACGGGCCGTGGCAAGAATGATCAGACGAGAAAGCCGAACCGGTCGATCAAGGCTGTCCTGGGATATCCTCTGATAAAGGATTTCAGAAAATATCTGACCAGGGAGACAAAATGAATACGCCCAAACGGATGGATATTACACCGGATCAACTGAAGTCTCTCTTAAACCGAGTGGAGTCGGGAGCCTTAGCTGATGGTGACTATGAGATTATTAAAGGTATGGCAGAAACCATTACCTTTCTCAGCTATGCAGTGGATAACAAAAACACATCCATCAAACGATTACTCAAGCTTCTCTTCGGCGCCCAGACAGAAAAGACATCAACCATAACCCGGAAAGATAAAGCGAAAAAGTCTGATCTGAAAAAGAAAAAACCCGGCCATGGCAAAAATAGTGCGGAGGCATATACGGGTGCGGAAAAGATCGAAATCCCCCACGAAACCCTTACCCATAAAGATCCTTGTCCTGTCTGTGAAAAGGGCAAAGTATATGATGTCAAAGATCCTGGGCTGGTGATAAGGGTAACAGGAAACGCTCCTTGTTCAGGCAAGGTTTATGAACTTCAGAAACTGCGCTGCAATCTTTGCGGCCAGGTATTTACCGCCAGGGCACCCGACAATATCGGAGAGGAAAAGTACGATGCAGCTTCAGGGGCTATGATCGCCCTTTTAAAATACGGAAGCGGGTTCCCGTTCAACCGATTGGAGCAGTTACAAGCCTTTCTGGGCATACCGCTTCCATCATCCACCCAATGGGAGATCGTGGAAGCGGTGGCCGACAAAATACATCCGGTTTACCGGGCATTGATACGTCATGCTGCCCAGGGGGATGTAATTTACAATGATGATACGGTCATGAAAATCCTGGAGCTTATAAACAATCAGGAAGACGATCATGGCCGAAAGGGAATGTATACATCCGGCATTGTATCCACCGTCAATGACCTGAAGATTGCATTGTTCATTACCGGTCACAATCATGCTGGTGAAAATCTTGATGCTGTCCTGGCTTATCGGAGCAAGGAGTTATCGGCACCGGTTCAGATGTGTGATGCATTGTCCCGGAACGTACCGAAGAATTTTGCGACCATTCTTTCAAACTGTCTGGCACATGCCAGGAGGAAATTTATCGATGTTGAATGGAATTTTCCTGATGAATGTGCATATGTGCTTGAAACCCTGGAAAAGGTTTATCAATATGATGATGATACCCGCCGGCAGAACATGACATCTGAGCAGCGTCTGAAATATCATCAGGAGAAAAGCGGGCCTTTGATGAAAAATCTCAATGCATGGCTGAATAAACAGTTTGATGAGAAAAAGGTCGAACCGAATTCGAATCTGGGACAGGGTATTTCTTACATGCAGAAACACTGGCCGGAACTGACACTGTTTTTACGGGAGCCCAACGCCCCGCTCGACAATAATTTATGCGAGAGAGCACTCAAAAAAGCAATTCTTCATCGCAAGAATTCTATGTTTTATAAAACGCTTCATGGGGCTTACATAGGCGATCTGTTCATGAGCCTGATTCATACCTGCGGTCTTTGCAGGGTCAATCCCTTTGCGTATCTGAAAAAGATACAGGAGCATTCATCGGAACTGTTTGCTGATCCAGAGAGATGGCTGCCCTGGAATTATAAAGAAGCAGTCACATCACCAGAGGAATAATCCGACACAATTGAGTATGCGCACTTGCCAGGCATTAAAACCTGCCTGACGGGTGCGCATACACTCAAAAAAACCTCTCCATACTGGTTTTTTCCTGCTATGCAGGCTTGCCGGAAGGACAC
>PNOB01000390.1 GCA_013824585.1 Desulfobacterium sp.
GAATATCTGTCCAACGACAAATACTTTCGTCAGGTTCTGATCCATGATCCTGACATTTTCCCCATGTTTCCGGAAAAAGACCCTTTTGAAGAGATCAATCGGAATTCTATCCTGATGATAAAAAACATTCTGGACCAGGGGATAAAAGAAAAAGTTTTTCGAAAAGTGGATACCGGAAGGGTGTCGGAGATCATCTTTCTGATTTATAAAATGTTTATTATCCGAACCTATATCAAAAACGAAACCGATTTCATGCAACAGTTGTTTGCAGAAACAGTGGAACTGGTAATCCATGGCCTGTATATAGAATCATCAACCTGAAAGCATTGGTTTGTTGTTCATATGCTTATAGGTAAACAACATATGATTTCATAAGAATGAATTGATCCGTCAAAAAGGAGAAAAACAGATGAGAAAACATAACGGAACTCAGCTTTACGGAATGAAAAGGCTTGCCGCGACCCTGAGAATGGGTATGAGCAAAGAGCTTTCACCTCTTTCATTGAAGCAGAAACTTGCCATGAACTATGTTTCAAAAGAAAGCAAGCTCACCCAAATAGGTAAAAAAATTTACTCCAATACATTTACGCCATTCTTCCCATCCCTTGCATATGAACGTTTCCTGAAAGGTGTTGTTTCCATAACTTCCGGAAAGCCTTTTCCAATTGTAACCAATTTTGCGGTTACACCGCAATGTCCATGCAACTGCTGGCACTGTTCCTTCTCCGACAGATCCAAAAAAGATATTCTTTCACTGGATCAAATCAAAAAAGCGATATCGGAAGTTCAGGATTTAGGAGTAAGTGTCATCGGATTTACCGGAGGTGAACCGCTTTTACGTGATGACCTTGAAGAGATTATCGCATCGGTGGACAAAAGATCCATGCCGATCATGTTTACAACAGGCTACAAACTGACAAAAGACCGTGTTAAAAAGCTGAAAGATGCAGGCCTTGAAATCCCTGTGATCAGTCTGGATCATTACAAGGCAGAAATACACGATAAAGGCAGGAGGACAAAAGGGATTTACGATTATGCCCTGAATGCAATCCGGCTTTTCCAGGATGAAGGCTTATATGTTGCTGTTTCCTTTGTCCCGGATAAAACACTGGTCAGTAACCGGCCTGAAATTTATAAGGTTATTGATTTTTTTAAGGACCTTGGAATCAATGACATGAGGCTCACCTCCCCGATATTAAGTGGAAAGCTCACAACAAAGCCGGAAGAAAAACTGACCCCTGAAAATGTTGAAACGATTTTTGAGATTCAGAAAAAATGCACAAAGACCAAAGGTTATCCGGGTGTTTTTGCATACGATTTTTTTGAAAGCGAAAATTACTATGGATGCGGAGCTGGTTATAATTATATGTTTATTGATTCTCAAGGGAATGTATGCCCTTGTGACTTTACCATGCTCTCATTTGGCAATATCCATGAAAAATCGATTCAAGAAATCTGGAACGAAACCAGCCGTAATTTCTGCAAACCCGGATGCTCATGCTATGCGAATCTGAGCAACGACTATATTTATGCCAAAAAATCGAACGAATGGCCCCTGAAAAAACAGGCGACAGCGGAAATACTGGAAGAGTGTCCTTCTTATGATGAAAAAAAGCTGCCCGAATTTTACAAACGTATGGGATTTTCGAAAAAAATAGAGCCAATTTCAAAACAGTTAAAAAGCGTCACACCGGCGAAAGCCGATGTCCAGAAAAGAACTGAAAATACTAGATAGAGCTCGGCTTTCGCCGGAACTACAACAACAGACTTTTGAAATTGGCTCGATGTTTTAGAAAATTAATCGGGAGGCAATTGGATTGCCGCCCGATTAATTTTTCAATCTGTTTTTTTACATAAATAACTGTCTTATAAAACCCACGCAGAAAGACAGAAATTATTGTTTAGCCGGAGCTTCATCAGGTAAAGGAGTTTCATCAACAGCCTGAGCTGCCTCTGGTGCAGGTGCTGCTGCTTCAGGTGCAGGTGCAGCTTCTGTTGCAGGGGCTGCTGCTTCTGGTGCAGGAACTGCCTCAATTTTGGCGGCTTCTTCTGTTGTTGCAGCCTCATCGGCTTTTTTACATGAAACCATTGCTGTTACGCATAAAACAACCATAAATACGATAAAAACCTTTTTTAATAAACTTGCTTTCATTTTTTCCTCTTTTTCTTTACTTTTTTTTTATTACGATAAAAGGTTCCTTAAAGTTGAAGCCAATCTTCAACCCATCGCACCTTTCAGATCTTGCAAAAACGATCCATTATTTAGGCCACAGATATTGACTAACTCACAATGGGTTGTCAAGGACAAATTTATTGTGTGCAGGAGTTCAGGCTATTTCAGTCCTATTGCTATCTTCAGGACATCATACATACTCCCGACATAATGAAACTCAATGGAATCAAGAACCTTCTTGGGAATATCCACCACATCCTTCTTATTCCACTCGGGAAGGATCAATATCTTGATCCCGGCACGATGAGCAGCGAGTACCTTTTCTTTGATGCCTCCAACAGGAAGAACCTGTCCCCGCAATGTAATTTCTCCAGTCATTGCCAGCTTGTTTTTTACCCTTTTTCCAGTTGCCAGCGAAGTCAGGGCTGTCAGCATGGTAACCCCTGCGGATGGCCCATCTTTTGGAATTGCTCCTGCCGGGACATGAATATGGATATCATGCGTGGAAAAAAAATCCTCGGCAATCCCGACTTTTTTTGTGTTTGACCGTAAAAAGCTCAGGGCTGCCGTTGCGGATTCCTTCATGACCTCCCCCAGTTGACCGGTTAAGGTCAATCCTTTTGCACCCGGCATAGCTGTTGCCTCGATAAAAAGGATTTCTCCCCCGGACTGCGTCCAAGCCAGACCCGTTGCCACACCAGGAGTAGCTGTCCTTTCACTGACCTCGGAAGTCATTTTTACAGGGCCAAGATAATTGGCAAGATCATCAACAGAAATCGAAACAGACTTTTTCTTTTTTTCTGCGATCTGACACGCAACACCACGGCAAATCGATGCAATTTCTCTTTCGAGATTTCGAAGCCCGGCTTCACGTGTATATCCGGTAATGATGCCTCTTATTGCCCCTTTCGAAAATGCAATCTGCTTGGCCTTTAAGCCATGGGCCTCACGCTGTCTTGGAACCAGATAACGATTGGCGATATTTATTTTTTCATCCTCAGTATATCCATGAAGCATCAGGACTTCCATTCTGTCCCGTAATGCAGGCGGAATGGTGTCTAGGACATTTGCTGTGGTGATAAACATCACCTTTGATAAATCAAAGGGCACATCTAGATAATGATCGGAAAATGAAAAGTTCTGCTCCGGATCCAGAACCTCCAAGAGCGCAGAAGAGGGATCTCCTCTGAAATCACTTCCTACTTTGTCGATCTCATCCAGCATGAAAACAGGGTTATTGGTTTCTGTTCTTCTGATTCCTTGAAT
>PNOB01000391.1 GCA_013824585.1 Desulfobacterium sp.
GCGCCAAATGATATCCATGTTGATATTAAAAATGAACTGGTGGAAGATGTTGATTTTAATTGTGACCATGATCTGATCGCGATAACAACCATGGGCTGTTCGGTCTCACGCGCATTTGAGATTGCCGACAAGTTCCGGGAAAGAGGGAAAAAGGTAGTAATGGGTGGGATTCCCGTTACCCTGTCGCCTGAAATCGCTCTTGAGCACGTAGATACTGTCGTTATCGGTGAAGCAGAGCATGTCTGGGAAACGCTTTTGAGGGATTTTGAAAAGGGAAATCTTCAAAAGACATATCAATCCGATACATTGTGCGATTTAAGAAAAATACCCTCGCCCCGTTATGAAATGCTCGATAAAAATTTATATTCCCCCATCCGTCCGATTGAGGCGACCAGGGGATGCCCTCATAAATGCTACTACTGCTCCCCGGCCCATGTATACAAGGGAGTACACAGGATGAGGGCGATCGATGATGTGATTCGGGATGTCGAAACCATCAAGAAATCAGGAATCAAACGAATCCTGTTTGTGGATGACAGTATCGACGGCAATCGGAAGTATTTCAAAGAACTGCTTCGGGAGTTAATCCCTCAGAAGATCAAATGGTTCAGCCAGGCAACCGTCAATGCGGCAAGAGATACAGAAATTGTTGACCTCATGGCGCAGAGCGGCTGTGAAATGCTGTCCATTGGATTTGAAAGCATTAACCAGAAAAGTTTGCAATCGGTCAGGAAGAATCACAACACCGTAAAAGACTACAAGGCCATTGTACACACCCTCCGAAAAAAGGGAATCAGTGTAAACGCATTGATTATGCTCGGTTTTGATCATGACGATGAATCTGTTTTCGAGGAAACATTTCATATGTTCGAGGAGATGGGTGTGTCCCTGCCGGAACTTTTTATCCTGGTCCCGCCGCTGGGAACGGATTTATTCAGGGAGTTTGAAGAAGGCGGGAGACTCTTGCACAGAGACTGGTCCCGATATAAGGTCACCGAAGTCGTTTTTCAGCCAAAGCAGATGTCGCCGGAAACATTGCAGAATGGCTTCTGGGAAACATACGACCGCTTCTACTCCTTTTCTTCCATATTCAAACGTATGTTTTTAAAAAATACAGCCTCTCTGTTGAGCAGAAGAGTTTTCTGGCAGACATTACTGGTGCTGTATTTCAACCTGAAATACAGAAAAACAATCATGCAGGACAGAGTGCATCCGGGAGTGATATAATGAGAATATTATTTGTCAAACCTGATCTTCCAAAGTGTGTCATCGGCGGTTCCGAATACAGCCTGTCTGAACCGCTTGAATTTGAATATCTTGCCGCCACGGTTCCGCATCATGATGTTAAGCTTTATGATATGCGTTTTGGCGGGGACCTCCAGAGCAAGCTTTCAGAATATAATCCTGATGCGGTGTGCACCACGGCCATGACCATCAATGTCTATGAGGCGCGGAGAATATTAAAAAAGGCCAAACAATTTAATCCAAAAATATTGACCATGGTGGGCGGTTATCACCCCACTGTTGTCCCTGAAGATTTCAACTTAAACTACATCGATATTGTCGTAATGGGGCAGGCCTACTTTATTTTTAAAAAAATCATCGACTATGTGGAAGCCGGAAAAAGTCTGGAAGAGATACCGGCCCTGGCATTCCCGTCTGAAGGCGGATTGAAGTATACCAAACCGAAAATTACCTATCTTGATGGTCTGGACGAATTGCCGCTTCCGGATCGGAATCTGACCCGGGAATATCGCAAGAAGTACTACGTTGAATACTGGCAGCCGGCAGCGATGATGCGGACATCCTTTGGCTGCCTGGATCGATGTACGTTTTGCGCCATCTGGAAGCTGACTCGCGGAAAGTTCCTGACGCGTTCCGTGGATCGGATAATAGAGGAACTCGATTCCATAAACGAGAAATATCTCTATCTGATTGACGACAATACCATTCCCATCGGGCAGCATGAGAGGATTGAAAATCTGATCGATGCCATAAAAGCAAATGGCATCAATAAAGAATACTACACTGCAATGAGAACCGATTCCATTGTGACCTATCCGCATATCATCGAGAAATGGGCCAAGGTCGGGCTGAAGCGGATTTTTATCGGGATGGAAGCACACACGGATGAAAAATTGAATGACTACAACAAAAGGACTACCCATGAGATAAACCGGAAAGCCGTGGATATTATGCACCAGAACGGCATCCGTGTAACAGCCAGTTTTCTGGTGGATCACAATTATACAAAGGATGACTTCAATCGCCTGTTCGACTACGCAAACCAGTTCAATACCGACGGCATTGCTTACCTCATCCTGACACCGCATCCAAATGCAGATATCTGGTATCGGTATCAGGATCAGATCAAGATATTCAACTATGATCTCTATGACCATTTTCATACGGTTTTCGATACCAGAATGCCGAAAGATGAATTCTACAGGGAGTATTCCAAACTCTGGATGAAAAGCTATACGCCATTGACCGTTGCCGGGCTGAAGCGCATCTCCAAAATATTCTATCACGCGCCATGGGCACAGGTTTTTCTTATCGGAAGGGTGCTGACAAATATTTTCGGGCGGTTTGCCGAAAATTTTAAAACAAAGAGTCTCGATATAGAGGATGAGTTCTGCTATCTTGAGAACAATCGAATGCCGGAAGCCGTTGTGGAGGAGAACTGAAGCTTTATTTCTTGCGTAAGTACAAGGGGATGGGAATTATCCGATCGCAAATTCATTCCCTATATTCTGCAATCATTTGAGAAAAGACGGTTCCGGCCTCAAAGGCCTTTTCAAGAAACAGGGCTTCGTTTTGAATTCCGGAATTGTAAATAACAACTTCCATACTGACGCATCTGTCATAGGAAGAGGCGGCGATCAGCTTTGCCAGGGCCTTCCAATCCAGTGTGCCTGAAAACAGAAGATTATGCAGATCGCGAATCCCGTCATTGTCATGGAGATGGATGGAGATTAATCGTTCCTTGAATCTGTCAAGGTTTTCGAGTCCGTTTTCGTCTAAATTTCCGTGACCGGCATCATAGCAAAGACCGAGATAGTCAGAATCATAAAGGTTGAAAAGATCATTGATTACGTCAAACGGACCGTTTTCAATGGCAATTCTGACCGAGTGGTTCCTGGCATGGGTCTCAAGCGAGTCAAGCGATTTCAGGAGTGAATCCGTGAGCTTTTCCGGTACATGCATAATGATCACGTTGCAGTTGAGTTTTTCCGCCATATTGATCCGGTTTTGAACCAGCGCTTCTCCTGCCTTCCTCTCTGTTTCATCATTTGCTGCCCAGTTTTTCAGAACACCCGACGAAGCATGCAGATCCAGCAATTTCAGATCATATTTCTTCAAAGCCCGTTTGATACTTTCAATCTCCGCGTCTGGATAGAGATAATCAGTGCTCCACTCAT
>PNOB01000392.1 GCA_013824585.1 Desulfobacterium sp.
TTTGTGGGGAAGTAGGTTGGCCCGTTGGCCGGTTTGCCAGTTAGCCGGTTTGCCTGTTTGCCGGTGAACAGGTTGGTGTGCTAAATTGATTTTGAAAAGTCAGAAAATGAAACGATATTGGATCAAGCAGGTTTTTTCTGTTTTATGGATGATTACTATCGTTGTTTTTCTGTTTTCCTGTACAGACGATAACGGCAGGCAGGTTATTCAAAAAGATCCTGGAATTGAAAAGCATTTTGAAAAGGGGCTGATCCAGGTTACTCTTTCCACAGATAAAAGCGAGATAACAACGGCTGAACGCCTCAGCCTTTCCCTATCTGTTTTTACGGATGAAAACCATACCATTCAGTGGCCTTCTGTAGATCAATATCTGGGCCAATTCAGGGTTTTTGATGATCAAACAGCCCAACCGGAACTGGATGATAAAAATCGGAAAAAAACAGTCCGGACATATATTCTGGAACCATTTCTAGCCGGTGAATATACAATTCCTTCCATGCAGATCACGTTCGGGCAGGCTGGCGAAAACAGCAAGGATAAAAATGGTATTGTTTTAATTGAAACAGAAGCTTTCACCATTCCTGTCAGATCCGTTTTCCCGGATATCAAGCCGGATCGGAAACCGCATGATATTAAACCACCGGTTGATATTTCACGATCCCATGTTTTCTGGGCATGGGTGATTGCGATCGTTTGTCTGTTATTGATTGTCACGTTTTTTGTGGTTATCATGCTTCGGAAAAAGCGGAAAAAGAAAGATACCATAGAAATTCGCTTGTCTGCTCATGAAATTGCATTTCGTGAGCTATCGAACCTTGCTATACCAACACAAATGGAAAAAATGGAGATCAAACTTTTTTACCAGAAGATATCCGATATCCTCAGGAAATATATCGAGAACCGATTCGGGGTAAATGCTCCGGACCAGACAACTGAGGAGTTCCTGACCGGGATGGATTTCCGAAACATCATCGAGCCATCCCATAAACCGCTTTTGCGAAATTTTCTGGCCCAGTGTGACCTGGTCAAGTTTGCAGAGCACCGTCCTGGGAAAGCGGATATTGAAGAAACCTTTGGCAGGTGCAGAGATTTTATAAACCAGACAAAAATAGAACAATATTCATAACTCACTATGCACTTTGAATCGCCGTTATCATTTCTTCTTTTGCTCCTCATACCTTTTCTTTCATGGATCCGGTATCGAAGGGCAGTACCGGGTACGCTCCGTTTTCCTACGATCCAGAATGCCGTAAAATCCGGGAAATCGATCCGTCAGCAACTGATCTGGATTCCTTCATTTCTTCGGATTCTTGCACTCATTTTTCTGACGATCGCCCTGGCCAGGCCCCAAACCGGTACGGAGCAGATTCGGGATATCACCCAGGGGATTGCCATTGAGATGGTTGTTGATCGATCCGGCAGCATGGGACAGGAGATGGAATACCGGGGAATGAAAACAAACCGGCTGGAGGTAGTAAAACAGGTATTCAAAGAATTTTTACTGGGAAATGAGGATGACCTGAAAGGAAGACCGAGCGATCTTATTGGAATCATCTCTTTTGCAAGGTACCCGGATACAACCTGCCCTTTGACCCTTGCTCATGGTGCGCTCTCTCCCTTTATCGACAGTATCAAACTGGTTCAGACGCGGGAGGAGGATGGAACTGCCATTGGGGATGCGCTTGCACTGGCGGCCGCACGTCTGCAAAAAGTGGATGAAACAATCGCTCTTCAAAAACAGCATGGTGATGATGCTTATACCATAAAAAGCAGGATCATCATTCTATTATCCGACGGTGAAAACAACAGAGGGAAACGGACTCCGCTGGAAGCAGCTGCGCTTGCTGCAAAATGGGGTATTAAGGTCTATACGATTGCAATCGGAGGGGAGGACTCAGAAACCTCCATACAGACACCATTTGGTGTTTACAAGATTCCCGGAGGACAAGGAGTTGATACAGAGGCTCTGCAAGCCATCGCAAAGCAGACCGGAGGATCTTTTTATCAGGCGGAAGATGAAAAATCTCTTCGCTCAATATATGAGCAGATTGATAAAATGGAAAAAACCGAAATTGAATCCATTAAATATATCGATTACAAGGAGGTTTTTCTTCCATTTGTTTATATGACGCTTTTTCTGATCGGACTTGAAGTTTTGTTGCGGGAAACCATATTCAGGAAAATTCCATGACCGGATTGCATCTGAACAATATCGAACAACTTCACTTTCTATGGATTGTATTGCCCCTGATCGCCGTCTATATCTATGGCTGGTATCGGCGGAAAAAAGCTCTTGGTGATTTTATTGAGGCAGGACTTCTTCATAAAGTGCATATTTCGGCAACCAGCGGGTTTCGGCATCGCAAAATGATCCTGCTGCTGATTGCCGTAATCATGCTGGTGATTTCCATGACACGGCCGGCCTGGAATTTTAAATCCGAGCGAATTGAACGAAAAGGCCGTGATGTTGTTTTCCTTCTGGATGTCTCAAAAAGCATGCTGGCCGAGGATCTTGTACCCAATCGCCTGGAGCGGGCAAAACTGGCCATCGGAGATTGCGTGGACCAGCTTCAGGGGGATCGGGTTGCCCTGGTAGCCTTTGCCGGAACATCTGCTGTGAAATGCCCCCTTACCCTGGATTATGGATTTTTCCGGATGATGCTGGACAGGATATCGACCGACAGCATTGAAAGAGGGGGGACAATGATCGGTGATGCGGTTAGAATGATTCTCGGAGAGGTTCTGGATAATCAGGAGAAGGAATTCAAGGATGTTATTCTGATTACAGATGGTGAGGATCATGAAAGTTTTCCGGTTGAGGCCGCAAAACAGGCTGGTGAAAAAGGCATTCGAATCATTGCTATCGGTCTTGGAGATGAAGCAGAGGGCAAACGAATTCCCATAACAACAGAACAGGGAACCAAAAAATTTCTGACCTACAAAGGGCAGGAGATCTGGACAAAGCTGGACGCCGCAACCCTGCGACAGATGGTCCGGGAAACCCCCGGGGGGAAATATTTGAATGTCGCAACCGGAACCATCGATCTGGGAAAGGTGTATCTGGACCTTGTGGCATCAGCCGCCAAAAAGGATCTGGAATCGGAAACCATCAAACGGTATGAGGAAAAATTTCAGGTGTTTTTGGGTATTGCTTTTATTCTGCTTTGTGTGGAGATGATCATGAGAGTAAAAGCAAAAGACAATTAAATATTCCACCTTCCAATAATTGTGCCATATGGCATTTATTCGAGGGAGACTGCTAAAATTCCCCCCTCGAGGGGGGCGAAGGGGGGTGTTCTTGGGGCCGCCAGGGGCTGTCCTCAAGAGAACAACAAGAAAGAGTATAACATTGACAAAAAACATTACACCTTACAACCCCAAACTAAAAGAACCGGCAAGAGATCTT
>PNOB01000393.1 GCA_013824585.1 Desulfobacterium sp.
TACATCGATATAACCATGGTGATCCTTCACAGTTCCCCAGACCACCGAAAGTCCCAGTCCCGTTCCACTGCGTCCCATGGTTTTTTTGGTGTAAAACGGCTCAAAGATTTTGCTGATATCCTCAGGCGAAATGCCTGTTCCGGTATCGTTTACCATTAGAACGGCATAATCGCCGGGCTGCATGTTGTCATATCCCTGAAGGGGGGTGTCCAGATATCGATTTTCGGTTGTAAGGGTGATGACCCCATCCTGCGCAATGGATTCAGCAGCATTGGAAACCAGATTCATGATCATCTTTCCTATATGAACCGGTGAGCCTTTGATGTTCATCAGATCCTTTTCTAACCGGATAATCATATCCACATGCGGATGATGTCTTTTCAGATTTCCATATTCCAGAGATGCCGCATATCTGGAAATTTCATCGTTCAGGTTGACCACCTCTGAAGAGACAATCCCCCTTCTGGTCACAGCCAGCAGATCCTGGATCATTGCTGCAGCCTTCTGTCCGGACTGCATGATGGCCCGAACATGCCGTCTGAATGGGCTCTCTTCCGGAATGCCGATCAGCATCAGCTCCGCATATCCCACCACGGCACCCAGCACATTGTTCATATCGTGGGCAACGCCTCCAGCCATCAGGCCAAGGGCTTCCATCTTTTCAGCGCGGTGAAGCTGTTCCTCCAGGCGCACATATTCCTGCTGAGCGATCTTTTTTTCCGTAATATCCATTGCATGGGTCAGAATCGTCGGCTTCCCTTTATAGACAATGGTTGAGGACGTCATCTCGGTCCACCGTATTTTGCCGCTTCGCGTCAGATACCTGCATTCACATCGGCCAGTTTGTTTGCCGTGTAAGACGTTTTCCTGTGTCCAGTTTTTAACAAGGTGACGATCTTCCGGAAAAATCATCCCAAGCGAATTCATCCCGACGATTTCATCCTGCGAGTATTCCGCCTCTCTGGCAGCAGCGGGGTTGATATATAAAAATTTTCCGTTTTGAATCAGCATCACATGAGCGGGAGAGTTTTCGATAAGGGCCCGGAACAATTCTTCGGATTTTGAGACTTGATTCATAGCCTGTTCAAGCTTTTGGATCATGCTGTCAAAGACCCGGCCAAGCCTGCCGATTTCGTCCTTTCGGTTCAGGTTCAGCCGCAGGGATAGATCCTGGCTTTGACCGACGGCTTCGGCGTGAGCTGCAAGGCGCATCAGTGGGCGAATAGCGATTTTCTGAATGGTGATTAAAAGCGTGAGCATGGTAATTACGTATGCCGCCAGCATCATCCAGAGTGATGCATAAACTGCCTGTCTGCCGGCTATAGTGATGCTTCTGGTAAGTTCTGCGGTGATGTTCAAAGCGGGTCTGCCGACGATGTCGGCATAACAATCCTGAACAGTCAAGGTGTTTGAATCGGATTCCATGACGGTAATGGGCTGTTGTCTATGGCGGTTCAGTCTTTCGGACGGTGCCGATGTTTCGGTCTGCGGGTTCAAATGGAACCGGATACCGGTTTGCTCATTGAAACGGGAGATCAATTTTTCGGTAACGAGTCGCCCCATGACCAGAAATCCAACGACAGGGCCCTGGTCCTCACTGGTCAATACGGGTCTAACCGAGACAAGCATCGGCCCCAGGTCTGTCATCAATACGTCGGTCACACCCGGATTCCCCGGCGATAGGTTCTTGAAGGCGAAAAGCGCCAATGGATGATCCGCCGGAAACTGACTTTCGGGAAAATCCGGCGTCTTCAAAATGGTCATATCATCTAGGTTGTAAATTTTCTCCCAGATCACCTGTCTGTCTATATTGAGATAATAGACCAGATTGATCCTGTTGATGGAGAATATCCCTGGGCTGAGACTGGCATTGATAAATCTGGTGGATTGTTTTTGAACGAATTCGTAGGAGTCATCCCATGATGCCCAGTCATGACAAAGTGAATCCAGATTTTGAAGTTCATACAGAAACGTCTGGCGAATCCGGTCCATATCCCTTTCAGCCTGGATATTTTCCTGTTCGACGAAGCCTGAAAATACGGTGGTTTTTTGAATGACGAGGCAGATCAGGCAGAGCACAGCCAGTACGCCGCAGATAATAACCAATAGTTTTGTTTTAAGATTCATAAGGAAAGTTCATTATTGGTAAGGCGTTCCTTTTTTTAAGAAATGAACATATAGAAAAGGCACTTGTGTGTCAACGGCAATAACTACGCAATAACTATGTAACATTCTGGGAGTACGCATCATTTATAAAGATCAGTAAAGCCACCCCCATTTTATTCTCATTTTCATGCTTTTCGGGTTTCCAGTATCTCACCCCGCGTACTGATGACACGAACCTCCATGGGAATCTTCTTCCCTGACGCCTCCATGGCTTTTTGCAGGATCACCGGAAGTCCCGAACAGCATGGAACCTCCATAATCACGCACCCAAGGGTCTTGATATCGGCCACGCGGAATATCTCTGCAAACTTATCGATATATTCCTTTGGATTATCCAGTTTGGGGCACCCCAGCATGACTGTTTTACCTGCAAGAAAATCCGCATGAAAAGCAGGAAAGGCAACCGGAACACAGTCTGCTGAAACCAGAAGATCCGCTCCTTTTAAAAAAGGAGCTGTCGGCGGCACAAGGCTGATTTGAACCGGCCAGTTCCGCAAAGCGGATTGTTCAGGTGCAAGGGCAGTCAGTCTGTTTGCCCCATGACAAGGAGCTACCGGAGACCCGAAACTCTGAATCTGGGTGGATGGGCATCCACAAGGCATCTTAACAGATTCTGTCTTTTCTTTTTCAGTCAGGTGCTTCTCAACCGCTTTCTCGTCAAAATCTTCTGCTTCCCGTTCAATGATTTGCAATGCCCCTTCCGGACATTCACCAAGGCAGGCCCCAAGGCCGTCACACAGGTTATCGGAAATTACCTTTGCTTTACCGTCTATGATCTCAATGGCACCTTCTGCGCAGGCAATGACACACTGCCCGCATCCATTGCACAACTCGTCGTTGATTTCGATGATCTTTCGTTTTATCTTCATGGTCATTCTCCGTCTGATTTTATATGTTTGCCGGATTGTTGTGATATTTCTTTTTTACGTCTGAGACAAAAGGACTTCTCTTGCCTTTTGCTTTCCGGTTTTTGTTAAAAAGGATTTCTCAATAATCCTTTCCAAACGGTCTGTATCCGGTTTTCCGTCTTTGTGGTTCTCTTCTATGTTAACAATCAGATCCGCATCATACACAGCCATAAAGTTGGTCGTTTCCGTTTCTCTCGGGCTGTGATGGTGTCCGACAATATCACAAACTTCTTCCGTTAATTCGTTTTTTGCTCCCAGTTTTTCCATGATTTCCCTTGCAATTGGAGGGCCTTCCAGCTCC
>PNOB01000394.1 GCA_013824585.1 Desulfobacterium sp.
CCGGCGAAAGCTGGAATCCAGTATTTTCAGTTCTTTTCTGGACATCGGCTTTCGCCGGTGTGACGCTTTTTAATCGTTTTGAAATTGGCTCTTCTTTCTGAATAACACGAAAAGGAGCATCCGCCTTCAGGTCGCTCCTTCTCTCATAACCACTTCGACGATCCGGCACAACCCCTCTGGTATAGGCTTCAAGAAATGCTGCAAGTTGATCGGAATGATGCTCATTCATCTTACCGAACTGCATCCCTCTTCTCATGATCGGTTGTTGTTTTATCGAGTCTGAGACAACGGTATCGGAGACTTTCAGAAACGGAATTCGATAGACAACCATTCCTTGCCCGGGAACCAGAATGGATAATTCCTGAAAATCCCTTTCATGATCTTTGTGAGGATAATACTCAACAGAAAGGCCCTGTTGGCTGATATCAGATATTGGCCCCATTCTGATGATCCGCGGTTTTCCAAAATTATACAATCTGGGAGATTCAAAAATTACAAACGCACTTCCAAATGGTCTGTATCGGTCAATCGTTCTTCTGTGATGCATTTGAAGCAATCTGCCTATTGAGAAATTTAAATCGTTTCAGGTCATCAATCTGTCTGGTTAGTAAAGCTTCAAGCCGATGTCCGTTTTTTAAAGACCCCCCAGACGATTTTCCTCATTCTCATATAACCGGATAAAAGATTAATCAAGGGCAAGAATGAATAAACCAGATTCTGTCACCGACATGCAGCTTCTGCAAACCGGAGATCCACAAATTTTTCAATATCAATCAATACACCAATATCCATAAAGTCATGCATATACCGCTGAATGGAATCCAGATCCTCCAGCACAGGGTATAGATCATTCATTTTAATTCCTTTTGGGGTTGAAAGCACTTTTTTTAACACTTCCGTGGTTAATCCAAGTGTTTTTTGGGGATCCAGAAAAGATACGGCAATTTCTGCGGCCATATCCTGATGATTTTCTATGAATTTCCCAGCCTTCACCAAAAGCGATGTGAATTCAAAAACAGCTTCCGGATAGGCATCAATAAAATCCTTCTGCATTGCGGTAACACAACAGGGGTGGTTATCCCATATTTCTGAGGAAAGAAACTGCAGATCGGCAATTCTCTTGGCAATGGCATTGGATCCGATAGGTTCTGCCACGATGAACCCACCGACATTGTTATTCTCCTTCATAATTTTCGGCATCTGGATCGGTGGTACTACCTCAAAACGGACATTAATTGCATTCTGCTGACCGGGGACACCTGGTTTCAATCCAAGTCCTGTCAGGTATTTATGTGCAAGCATATTGTGTATCGACATTTTATGCGGAATATCAATTACCTTGTATCTGAAAAAATTTTTAACCTCCCCATAATCATCCACGTTATATAAACTGTTCCGGACAAAAACGCTTCCATTCTTATGAGCCAGCAATACCATTTGAATGGGTACATTAAAACCAAAAAGATCCATGGCAATCGGTGCCAGGACAAAGGCGCCATCAACTGTATTTTTTTCAAGAGCCTCCTGTACAGGATTCCAACCAGGCATACAGAGGGTTTCGAGATCAAAAAACCTGGGTGAAACCTCTCCGGTATTGATTTGATGTTTCAAAATTCCAAGGGTCAGATGATCGGTAATCTGGATATGCCCGATTTTCATCTGAACTTTTCCGTTCATCATCTTGGGTGTTCGCTTTTCCGGACTTGACTTATCGACCAAACCAAATATTTCATCGATTTTTTCCTTTAACATCTCCTCAGTATATGGTTTTGCAATATGGCTATTTCCCCCGGCATCTTTCACTGCTTTTTCCTGTGTTTTATCTCCCTGGGCTGTGGCCATGATAAACAGGATATTTTTTGTAACCGGATTATTTCTGACCCATTTGAGCAAACTCATTCCATCAATTTTCGGCATATTCCAATCGCTTATGATCAAATCGATTTTTTGTTCTTTAAGCTTATTGATCGCATCTGCTCCATCGGATGCGGCAATAACATTCTGAAACCCCAGATTGGCAACCATATTTTTCATCATGTTTCGCATGGTACCGGAATCATCAACAATCATTACCTTCATGGTCATATCAAGTTTCATTGATTTCCTCCTGTTTTATTTAAAAATATGATCCATCACCTGAAACCGAGTCTGGTATCCAAAAAAAGGTTTCCCCCCTTTGGAATGATTTCATCATCCCATCGGTAAAGTATCTGATAACCAACCTCTGAAACAGGAAGCTAAAAATCCATATGGTTGAAATTTATTATGGTCTATTTTTTAATTTTTAGTACTTCTGAATTGAGTAAGAGATGTTTCTTGTTTGCAGAAATTTGTGTTACAGTATAAAAAAAAAATTACCCGCTGTCAAAGAAAAGTTGATGCATTCTTTTTCTTTTGCTTGTCTTGTTTGTATCAATTCATATCAATATGCGGGTCAGTAACTACAATAAGTTAGGAGGCAGCATAACCCATGGTGACCTATAAAATCGGAATCGATTTAGGGGGCACAAAAACAGAGGCGATTCTTCTGAATACTGAAAATGCTACCGAATATCGAGAACGAATCCGTACCCCACAGCATTTGGGGTACATCGCAATCGTGGAGTCCATGGTTGAGTTGATCAACCGCTGTGCTGCAATTATCCCCAAAGGAAATACATATTCAATTGGGATCGGTATTCCCGGTACAATCAATCCCCTGACCGGACTGGTTCAGAACGCCAATACAACCTGTCTGATCGGAAAACCGTTTCGAGCAGAACTTGAAAATCGGATTGGACGATCCATTTGCATGGAAAACGATGCAAACTGTTTTACACTTGCAGAATGCCGAGCTGGTGCAGCAAAACAGTATGATCTGGTTTTTGGAATCATTATGGGCACCGGCTGCGGCGGCGGACTTTGTATAAACGGTTCTGTAAGAAATGGCCCCCATGATATATCCGGAGAATGGGGTCACTTTGGAATTGATCCAAAAGGAACCACCTGCTATTGCGGTAAAAAGGGATGTATTGAAACCAAAATCAGTGGCTCTGGTGTTGAAGCGTCCTACTTTTCCAGGTTTGAAAAACACCTCACCATGAATGAAATTGTTAACGGATACCGCAATCACATTCCAGATTGCAAAGAGGTCTTTTTACAATTCTTAGATGATTTTGGCCGGAGTATCGGAGGACTGATATCCACCATTGATCCGGATGCAATTGTGATCGGTGGCGGCCTCTCCAACATCCATGAATTATATACAGATGGAGTAGAACGGATAAAATATTATGCATTTCATCAGGATATCCGAACTCCTATACTGAAAAATCAGCTCGGCGATTCAGCTGGTG
>PNOB01000395.1 GCA_013824585.1 Desulfobacterium sp.
CCGCCTGAGTCCGAGTTTTTTTCTGGATTCCCACAATTATATGCTCCAGGGTTTTGCCATGGAATACATGACAACAGAAGTACCCCAGATGCGGGTGATTCCCATTCATAAAAGCCTGAACCCTGCCCAGAATATTGCCACGTATGATCAGATCAGAGAAATCGTTGACAGAACAAAAGACCGGATCTCGGTCACGAAATGCATATGCAAAACAGGCAGGGATCTGATCAATGATCCCTGCAAGGTGACGGATCGAAGAGAGGTCTGTATGGGGTTTCGGGATTTTCATGATACCTATTCGCGTCAGGGCTGGGGCAGGACAGTATCCAAAGAAGAAGCCATGGAAATTCTAGATCAGAACGAAAAGGAGGGTCTGCTTCTGATCGGGGCGACCATGCAGGAGCCTCAATATGTCTGCTCATGCTGTGCCTGCTGTTGCGGTATTATTGAAATGATGAAGTTCATGCCGCGGCCGGCTGATTTTTCAGCCAGTAATTTTTATGCCGGGCTGGATACGGAATCATGCAATGGTTGTGGAAAATGCATCCGGCGCTGCCATATGGAAGCCATTGAATTCAACAATACGGAAAAGAAGGCGACGGCAATCGATACCAGAAGATGCATTGGATGCGGCTTATGCGTGGCCAGTTGTAAAACAGGTTCAATCACACTTCGAAAGAAAGAGATTGAATTCATACCTCCCAAAGACCATGATGCACTCTATGAAACGATCATGAGCAATAAAAAGAGTACGGTCGGCAAGATCGGCATGATGGCAAAAGCGATGATGGGGATGAAGGTGTAACAAACAAGGTATGTTTAAAATGCAGTTACCCTCGTTAGAATTCAATGGGTGTAATCAAAACTGTTGAATAATCGAATTATGTGGGAGCGGCTTCCAGCCGCGATATGGCTTTGTTCAAGATATCAATCAAGACTGTACTGTCGCGGCAAGATGCCGCTCCCACAATGGGAGTAATCGAAACCCAACAGTTTTGATTACTCCCGAATTCAATCATTACATTGCGTTTTTCCCCTGAATCTGGTAGCAATCTATAAGCTTCTCAAGATTTTTTTACCGGATATTCATTTCTTCACAAGATGAAATTAAAACCCTTTGAATGCCAGATGATTGCCGTGAAGGATCATGCTGGATCATAAAGGCATACCAATGAAATTTTTACGAATCATCATCCTGTTGTTTGCCGGTGCCGGTCTTCTTTTTATTTACTGCTGCAAACAGAAACCATCGGAAACAGTTCAACCGGAAACGATTAAAATTGGTGCAATCTATCCGTTAACCGGCAACAGCGCATCAGCCGGAAAGGATATAAAGGCTGCCCTTGATCTGGCTGTGGAAGTGATCAATCAATCTTTCGAGATTCCGATACCCCTTGCGAAAGGCAAAGGGTTGCCTGCTCATGGAAATGCCCGGATTGAAATAGTTTATAAAGATTCTCAGGGTGATGAAATAAGGGCTGGTCAATTGGTTGAAGAAATGGTTCATAAAGACAAGGTCGTCGCCCTGATCGGGTGTTACAACAGTGCTGTCACAGCAGCCGCCAGCGAACAGGCTGAAATTCTCAAGGTACCGTTTCTGAACCCGGATTCAACATCTCCGGTTTTGACGCAGCGGGGACTTAAATGGTTTTTCAGAACCACCCCTGACGACGGCATGTTTGCACAGAATTTTTTCACTTTTTTTACAGAACTGAAACAGAAAATGAACATCAACGTACCCGGACGCCTGATACTGGTGTATGAAAACCGGTTATGGGGAACCTGCGTATCCAGGGTGGAACGAAAGCTTGCTGTAAAATATGACTATCAGATTGCCGGAGACATTCCTTATGATTCAAAAGCCGTGTCAGTGGAGGCAGAACTGAAGCAGATTCAGGAAGCACTGCCGGGTGTTATTTTACAGTCCTCCTATGATGACGATGCGGTGCTGTTTATGAAAGGGTATAAGGAAAAGCAGATCAATCCAACGGCTATCGTGGCCATGGATGCCGGTTTTATCAGTCCTTCTTTTCTGGAAAAGCTCGGAAGGGACGGGGAGTATATTCTGAGCCGCGAGGTCTGGGCATTGGATATCGGCCGTAAAAAACCGCTTGTAACCATGGTGAACGATCTTTTTAAAAAACAATATGGAAGGAATATGAACGGCAATTCCGCCCGGGCGTTTACGGGCCTCATGGTGCTTGCCAATGCCATCAACCGTGCCCGTTCGCTTGAACCGGACAATATCCGGAAAGCCATCCTGGAGACAAAGCTTACCGGTGATGAGCTGATCATGCCCTGGGATGGCGTTGCATTCGATCCTGCGACCGGACAGAATATTCTGGGCAAGGGCATTATCGTTCAGGTACAGAACGGGCAATACCGGACCGTGTGGCCCTGGGAGTTGTCGGAAAGCAAGATTATCTGGCCGATTCCAGCCTGGTCGGAAAGACCTTTGGGAAACCCATAATGCTTGAAAAAGTCAAAATTTTTTCAAAACAGGGGGTAACACGGAAGATTCTGGTGCTTCTCCTCGCATGCGGAATTTTTCCCATGATCCTGCTGGCAGGGTTCTTTTTTTATTTCTATTTCAACGGCCAGAAACAGGGGATTGGTGAGGTTCAAAAAGAGATAGGAGATCGAATCGCTACAAATATTTCATCCTATCTTGAAAAGACCTCCGGTCAGATTCAGCTTTTTGCAGGTACACTGCAATTCAGGGATCACAATACCCAAGAATTGAAAAATCTGTCTTACGCACTGCTGGATCAGATCATTGAATTCGATAAAATCACCATTGCCGATCTATCGGGCAACGAGATCAGCAAGGTTTCCCGGTATTATACCTTCAGACCCTTTGAACTGATAAACATCTCTCAGGAAAAGTCTTTTCAGGATGCGCGGGAAGGCCGTACTCATTTCGGCAAGGTTGAAATATCCAGCCTCAGCAAATTCCCGCATATCCGGATTTCCGTCCCGATCACGGATGTGCAGGACAGGAAAACCGGCGTACTGACGGTGGACGTGAATGTTCTGAAGATGTGGGATTATATTTCCAGAAACAGTATCGGTGACAATCGGTATGCATATATTGTCGATTCGGAAGGTTTTTTGATTGCGTATCAGGAACTCTCCTCTGTTTTGCAGAAAAAGGATCTTCGCAATATCGAGGGTATCCGTAATTTATTGCAAGGCAATATCGGGGTTTTTGAATATCAAGGCCTGATCGGAAAACAGGTCATCGGTGCCAATGCATACATCCCTTTGACCGGCTGGGGCGTGGTTGTTGAAACTGCCGCAGAAGACGCCTATCGAAC
>PNOB01000396.1 GCA_013824585.1 Desulfobacterium sp.
AAGTGCCTGTTTCAAATCATTCAGCCAGGGTCCTGCCGTGAGGCCATGATCTTGAAGTTCTGATTTTTTTATGTTGACTTGAAACCGTTCCTTCATAACAAACCCGAGACAGGGGATGCTGTGGTCCAGGATGATTGTGGAAACAGAAAAACCCGGTTCGTCAAGAATCAACCCGGAAAATGTTTTTTTCAGGGGAGGTTCAGCGGGTTGAAAACGGTTCTGGCAGATATACGTCTGCACCAGTAAATGGGTTTGATGGATTTCGGTAGCTTCCAGGGTTAAAATATTTTCATAGTTTTCAACCAGATCCCAGGAATACCCGGAGAGTTTCCCTTCCAGGTTTTGGATAAAACCTTCAGGACCATACAGGCACAATTTTTTTGTCCGGCCCAACACCAGACGAAGAAGGTGGTCAAATCCGATAAAATGATCCATATGGGTGTGAGATATAAATACATGGCTGGCTTTCAGGATATCTTTGGGAGAGAGGTGTGAAATATCACCCAGGTCAAAAAAAATTGCCCTTTTGATAAAGGAGAAAGGTACATAGAGTCCTGGATCTTGAAAAGGCTTGCTGATCAGTCTGGGGAGAAATGAAGCCGGCATTATCCGGGCAGGTGTTTGGAAACCTGGCGATTGATGCAATGGTAGATTTCTTCATCAGAGCCATAAACATCAACCGTATCTTTGTGGTTGACAACCTGTTCGATAATAAAAGCTGTTAAATACAGGCTGACCACATGAGGGTTGGGTACGACATTTCTGAAGGCTGCGTTCTGATAGTCGATGTCAAAATCTTCAGCATGGCTTAACCGATCAAGGCATTTAAGAATTTGTTCTTCAAGGCCATTTTTATTTACTGTTTCTACCAAATTGTTTTCCACCAGTTTCATTGCAATCGCGTTACTGAGTGTTTCAATATGATCCCTGATTCCCATCAGCGCTATTCGACGGGTTCTTTCCTTTGATGATTCAATCTGCGACAGGATTTTTGATTCACGATTGCTTGGCCGAAATACCTTTGCCATTCAATATCCCCTTTGCTTAATAATTCCATGACGTGGTGGCCTTGCAAACCGTCTGTTTTTCCTCCGGCATTATTTATAAGAGGAGCGGTTTTTTTGCCACCGAAACGAATAAATTGTAACTGCAAATAATAGTGACAATGGAATCGAATTGCAAGGAAAATATTATGGGGAATAATATAGTTTTCACAATTTGTCGGTTTTATGATGTTGATATGGCGGATTGCAGTTGATCCGGATTTATGGTTTTGATGTATTCTTTAAATTCTTCACGAACCACCTTCCGGTAACTGTGATAAAAGAACAGACTTAAAACCTCAGTTGCCTGAATCCCTTTCATGGTTAGTTCTTCCATGGATATATCACCCCAGTTTGCATTCCAGAATAATTTGATATTTTTTTGAGCAAGTTCACGAAAAAAATCCGTAAATTCTTTTAATAATTTGGGATCAAAACCGGATTTTGGTATCATGCCGAGCCGTTTCATGTCTGCAATCAGTTTTCCAATGATCACATCATCCGCCAAATAACGGGTTGTACCATCTATGTCCTCACCGTTGATGACATTCCATTCTTCCATTAATGAAAGCGTATTGTCATCGAGGCTGGTTTTGTTTTTAAAATTATCTCTGCCCATAATTTCATTGGATAATAGCTGTTCAAGCGGCTTGAAATGATTACTTAAAAAATGAAATGAGGTTTGGTCCAGGTCTGATTTTTTTTTTTGCATGGTAATCAGTTGCTTAATGACAGGCAGGGGAAGAAAGTAGTTTTCACGCAAAGATTTAATAAGGTTGATCTGATCAATATATTTCTGATTATAATCAGCCGTGTTTTTTCCTGCTTTTTTCGGTTTACGCAGGATGCCTTCCCGAATGTAATAATGGATTGTTTCTTTTGTAACCCCGGTTTGTTTAACAAGTTCGCTGATTTTCAATTGGAAACTCCTGTGTTGATATGCAAAGCGAATTTCAGTGTATTGTGCCTTAATCGCTTTATCCGGATAATGAACCTTTGTAAAAAAATGGTAGACTGAAATGAGTGCAGGATAAAACAGGGGTAAGAATTCTGTCAAGCAATTCTTTTGCCACCTTGACCTGTGACCACTTTTATATTATTTGGATATCATTGAGGTATTGCTGTTTAGAAGCGTCACTATTTTAAATTTGGTCATCTCTGCAAAGCGTGACCAGGGAGCATTGAATCGAGAATGCCAGATAAAAAAGTGTTGATTATCGGAGGTGGTGTTGCCGGCCTGTCAGCCGCCATAGAGCTGGCAAAGCTTGACGTCAAAGTGGTACTGATTGAAAAGGAAAAAACAGTTGGCGGATACGCAAGGCAGTTTACGTGCAAAGCAACCGATGAGTGCGTAAAATGTGGCGCCTGTATTGTGGAAGGAAAAATTGATGAGGCTGTTTCCCATCCGAATATAACGATATGCGCTGGAGTTTGTCTGACGGAAATCGTTCAACATGATCGGTTTGTCATATCATTTATTGATCGGAATAATGAAAAGCAGGCTTGTGAGGTTGATGCTGTTGTCATGGCAACTGGTTTTCAGCCGTTTGATCCGATAAACAAGCCGTTCGGGTACAAACGGTTTGATGATGTAATCACCAATCTTGACCTTGAAAAAAGATTACATCAGGAGAGGGCTGTTAAGAGGCCATCGGATGGAAGTGTTCCGGGGAAAATTGCGTTTATCCAGTGTGTGGGCAGCCGGGATTCAAGCCTGAACCATCTCTGGTGTTCTAAAGTTTGTTGCGGATCTTCTCTTCGAATGGCAAAGCTTATCAAATCCAGAGAAGAGAGTACGGAGATTTCTTTTTTTTATATTGATGTCCAGACATTTGGAAAGGACTTCCAGTATCATTATGATCTCATCAGGGACCAGGTCCGAATGATTCGCGCAATACCCGGGGATATTTTCTTAACAGCAGATCGAAAATTAAAACTGGAATATTATTTGCCCGCTGAGAGGAAACAGATAGAAGAGCTGTTTGATCTGGTTGTGCTTTCGGTCGGGATAACACCGAACCGGAATGCAGATCCCATCGCGGAAAAAATCGGGTTGAAATCAACTGGAAGTGGATTTTTAGATGAACAATCCATGGTATCCGTTCCCGGAGTTTTTACAGTGGGAACAGCAAGGGGGCCTAAAAGTATTGCAGAATCGGTTGCAGATGCAGGAAGGGTTGCTTTGGATGTCCTGAATTATTTTAAGGCGCAACACAATTAAAAATGGAGAAATTTCTTGACGGTAAAAGTATTAATC
>PNOB01000397.1 GCA_013824585.1 Desulfobacterium sp.
TGCAGGATCGGATGTCATGTCCATGGAGACGATTGCAGAAGATTGCGGGGATCATTGGCTTTTGAATGGCACCAAAACATGGATTTCCAATGCACATATCGCAGATGTCGTGATCTGCTATGCCTACACGGACCGATCTCAAAGAGGCAAGGGCCTTTCCGCATTTGTTGTTGAATTGAAAAAAGCAAACGGCGTGACCACCAGCAGTCTGGATAAATTGGGATCTCATTCATCACCCACCGGAGAGATTTTTTTCAGCAATACAAAAGTACCAAAGGAAAATATACTGGGCAATCCAGGTGATGGCGCTAAAATTGTTTTTCATTCCCTGAACCAGACAAGGCTTTCCGCTGCATCCGGGGCAGTCGGGTGTGCACAGGCGTGTCTGGATACAGCGATTCAATACTGCAATGATCGGGAGCAGTTCGGCCAGCCCATCGGCAAATTTCAGATGAATCAGGATCTGATCGCCCAGATGTCCACGGATATCGAGGCAGCCAGACTGCTGGTCTATCGGGCAGCCTGGCAGAAAGACCAGGGGTATACAAACAACGGTCTGGAGGTGGCACAGGCCAAATATTTTGCCGGCGAAACCGCCATGAAGTGTGCGAATTTTGCCATGCGGATCATGGGGGCTTACGGGTATTCCACGGAATACCGGATCGCCCGATACTATCGGGACGTCCCAACCTATGTGATTGTCGAGGGCTCGAGCAATATCTGCAAACAGATCATTGCCATGGATCAATTGGGTTACCGGAAGGCCGGCAGATGAAGGTTTCAGAAGATCCGGATTGCAGATTGACGGTCATGACGCTGAACCTGAGATTCGGAAGAGCAAACGATGGACCCGATTGCTGGGAGAACCGGAAAGAACGCTATGTTTCCTTTTTTCAGGAATACCGGCCGGATATCATCGGAATGCAGGAAGCCAATGATTTTCAGGTGGAATTTTTTACACAGATATTGGAAGGATACAATTGTATCGGGCAGATGATACCTTCTCTGCCCTATTGGCAGGATAATCTCATTTTCTTTCAAAAAGAGTGGACATGTTCTTCATTTGAACGCTTTTTTTTCAGCCATACACCTTCAATTCCCAGCCGTTTTCAGGAAAGCAAATGGCCGCGTCAGTGCGTTATCGGTGTTTTCCGGAAAAAGAATCAATCCGTGGTGTGTGTCAATACCCATTTTGATTTTCTTTCATCGGTTCAGGAACGATGCGCAAAAATGATCGTTCAGAAACTGTCGGCATATGACAATCCGCAGGTTCCGGTTATCATAACCGGTGATTTTAATGCCCTTCCCGACAGCCCTGGCTACCGGGAGTTTGTTATCCATGGCCAGATGAAGGAAGTGTTTCACGGGGAGTATTCCGGGACCTATCACAGTTTTACAGGAAAGAAAAATGACCGGCATATTGACTGGATATTGTACAGAGGGCCGGTGGAACTGATGAACAAGAAAATGATCACAGATTCCTTTCAGGGTGGATATCCATCGGATCATTTTCCGGTTCTCGCTGAATTCAGAATTTTAACCCATAACACATAAGGAAACTTCTTTGCGAGAAGCAGAGGAACATGGGGTGCAATTAAAAGTGTTGGGTTTCGATTCGTTTCATTGTGGGAGCGGCATCTTGCAGCGACAGTACTGTCTTGATTGATATCTTGAAAAAAGTTATATCGCGGCTGGAAGCCGCTCCCACATAATTCGATTGTCCAACCGTTTTGATTACACCCATTCGTTTCATCAACATTGCAATTTTCAAAAAATCAATATAGATTCTCTGAAATGTGAATCTCGATACCGTATGGTCAATCTATTGAACAAATGAAATCAGGGGGGATGGTATGATAAGATGCTTCTTGGTTGTGGCGGTTGTTTTTCTGGGAATTATTGGTTTTCGTTCGGATGTAGCAGCCGAACAGGTTACCATCAAATTTTCCACCCTGGCCCCGAAGAACAGCGGAACAGTCTATGAGACAATCAAAAAAGAGATCAAGGAACAGACCAATAATGAAGTTCAGTTTAAAGTGTATTATGGAGGGATCCAGGGGGATGACTATGATGTCATCAAAAAGATGAAACTGGGCCAGCTCAATGGCGGTTCAATCACCGCCCATGGGCTGGGGGAGATTGTTCCGGAAGCCAGGCTTCTGGAATTGCCCTATCTGTTCCGCAATATGGAAGAGGTAACCCATGTTCGTAAAGAAATGGAACCAATCCTGGTTCAGAAATTTCAGGAAAAGGGGTATATCCATCTCAACTGGTATGATATTGGTTTTAATCATGTGTTTACAAAAATCCCCATTACATCCCTTGAGATCGCAAAGCAACAGAAATGGTGGATGTGGGAAGGGGATATCTTATATCAGGCGATCTATGATGCACTGGGAATTTCACCGGTTTATCTCTCGTTGACCGATGTCCTAACCTCATTGTCTACAAAACTGATTGATGCTGCTCCAGCACCTCCCTATGCGGCAATTGCATTCCGATGGCAGAATAAATTCAGTTACATGGATGAGCGTCCGATTTCCAGTTCGTTTGGTGCCATGCTTGTGGCAAAAAGCATCTGGGATCAGATTTCACAGAAGAACCAGTTGATCATTCTGGAGATATTCAAAACCCATATCAACCGGGCAACCCAGATAAACCGGGAGCGATATTTACAGTGCATTGTGGCTTTACAGCAGGGTGGTATCAAAATTGTCCGGAATGATAAGAAGAGTGATATTGAAAAACAACTGCTTGCTGCAGGGGAAAAAACTAGAGAAGCCATGGTGGGTAAACTCTATTCCAAAGATTTGCTTGATAAAATGTTATTATCCTTGGAAAGCTATCGGAAACAGCACCCGGAAAGTGATATCCTCAAACTGAAGTAGAAGGCAACGGTGTTTTTTGGGTGATCATCCATCGGTCTGCCTGTATGACCGATCTCACAAAAAAAATCATGTCGCAAAAATTGTCATGATATGGTAGAGAATATTTCTCGGAATCATATAAAACAGACAAAGAGGCATCGCGGTTACGATGGAATATAATATTGAAATTTGCGATAAGTATATTCATGTGCATTTTGAAAAAGGCACGGTTTTATCCATAAAGCTGATTCGGGAAGTGCTGACAAAACAGCGTGAATCAAAAGAGCATAAGGTGTTGAACGATATCTGGGATGTGCGAGGCTGCATACCGGATCAGGGATTGAACAGCCAGTCGATCAGCCGGATTGTCGAATACATCAAAGAACTCCACTCACCAGATCTGTATCATAAAAAATCAGCATTGATTG
>PNOB01000398.1 GCA_013824585.1 Desulfobacterium sp.
GAAAAATTTATTGCACCGACCCGGAATCTGGTTACTCCGGATCCGTTGTGCGCTCCCATCAACCATGTCATGGGAGATGTGCGGGATGAATCATTTGAGATCGGGATGAACAACAATTTCGCGTTTGGCGGAATCAACACCTCCCTGATTTTTTCAAAAATATAAGTGATGGCAGTAAAGGGTAAACAGTCATGTCGTTTTTTTCCAGATACAGAATCAATATTGTTTCCTTGGTATTGACGATTGCGGTTACTGTCCTGTTTCTGGGCATCGGCCTGTCCAGGCTGGGGATCGAAACCGATATCCTGAAAACACTGCCCATGGATGATCCGATTGTTTCCGATGCAGGTTATATTTTTAAAAACCATCCGTTCCATGATCTGGTTGTCATTGATGTGGGGATGCAGAAAGGTGATCCGGACCGTCTTGTGGAGGCGGGCCTCCTGGTGGAAAAAAAACTGCTTGCAAGCGGGCTTTTCCGAAAAGTAGGAACCCGGGAAACGCAAAATCTGATACCGGAGCTGATCTATCATATTGTAGATAATTTGCCGGTCATGTTTACCAGGGAGGAACTGGAGAATCAAATTCAGCCGCTTCTGAAACCTGACCGGATTCATCAGCAGCTTTCGGATAGTTTTTCCCAGCTTACCGGTATGGAGGGGATCGGGCAGGCAGAATTCATATCCAAAGACCCGATGGGCCTGCGGAATATTGTATTGGCCAAACTGGCGCATCTTGCTCCCAGCCGGGGTGCTCATTTTTATCAGGGGCAACTGGTTTCATCAGACTGGAAACATCTTCTGATTATAGCAAATCCGGTCAAACCTGGGACAGATACTGGTTTTTCGCGTCAGGTCACAGCGCTGATCCATACCATTTCATCAGAACTGGATCAAATGTCTAATCACTCCGGTATTAAATTCACGTTGACGCCCGTTGGGGCTTTTCGCGCAGCCCTGGATAATGAGACGGCAATCAAAAAAGATGTTGGAAATTCAACCACGCTTGCAACCATCGGGATTGCATTCTTATTGATTTTTTCTTTTCCAAGGCCTTTGATCGGGTTGATGTCATTACTTCCTTCGATCTGCGGCACCATAACGGCGTTTTTCCTTTTTTCCTTTTTTTATGACTCGATCTCTTTGATTTCACTTGGATTTGGCGGTGCCTTGATCTCCATAACCGTGGATTATGGAATTGCATATTTTCTGTTCCTGGACCGACCTTATGAAACCACTGGGAAAAAGGCAGCAGAAGAGGTCCGGGCCGCAGGACTTCTGGCAACACTTACGACAGTCGGCGCATTTTTAGCCCTTTCCTTCAGCGGATTTCCGATACTTTTGCAGATCGGGCAATTTGCAGCTCTTGGAATTGCTTCATCCTTTGTTTTTGTCCATACCGTGCTGCCGCTCATTTTTCCGGTAATGCCTCCGGCCAGAAGGAAAGGGCCGCTTCCTATGGAAAAGTTTGCCAATCGATTGGCCACTTTTGGAGGCAGATACAAAGCATATGCTGCAGGAGGCTTTGCAGTGATCATGCTTTTTTTTGCCTGGCCCCGGTTTCATGTGGACCTGTCTTCCTTGAATTCGGTGAGCAAGGAGACCATCGCTGCTGAGAATCAGGTTACCGGAACCTGGGGGCAGATTTTTAACAAAATATACCTGATGACAGAAGGGAAGAATGCTTCTGTGCTGCAAATGAACAGTGATAAAATCTCTTCTCTTCTGGAGCAGGAGGTACAGGCCGGTGTTTTTCATCCGACCTTTCTTCCCTCTATGGTTTTTCCCGGAGAGCAGCGGGGGAAGGAGAATTTCAAAGCCTGGAAGCAATTCTGGAATCAAAACAGTCCATCCGGGATTCAGACACAGATTCAAAAAACCGGTCAGGAAATCGGGTTTTCGGAAGATGCGTTTCAGCCGTTTTTCAGTCAACTGTCCCACGGAAAATATCAAGAAACCCGGATTCCGGAAAAATTTTATAGCCTCTTCGGCATTTCCAAGGGGCAGAAAAATTCCGGCTTGATTCTCTTTACCTCCCTGAATCCCGGAAGCAGCTATCAGGCAGAATCCTTTTTCGAGCGGTTTCATCAGACCGGACTGGTAAAAATTTTTGATTCCACTCTTTTTTCCGACAGGCTTGGGAATCTGTTGTCCAGCACCTTTCTGCGGATGCTGTGGATGGTCGGTTTCAGTGTTCTGTTTCTGCTGATTCCTTTTTTTATGAACTGGAGATTGACCGCTGTTTCCCTGCTTCCAATTCTGTTTGCCTTTATCTGTACGCTGGGCACAATGAATATCATGGGCGAGCCGCTCGGTATTCCCGGGCTTCTGATTTCCATTGTCATCCTGGGAATGGGGATTGACTATTCCCTGTATCTGATCAGGGCCAGTCAGCGGTATCTGGATGAGTCTCATCCATATCAGGGACAGATCCGGATGACGGTTCTGCTGGCATCTGTATCGACCTTGATGGGTTTTGGGGCATTGAGCCTTTCTGAACACTCCCTGCTTCGGAGCATAGGCGTGAGTTCCCTGCTTGGAATCGGGTATTCCGTGATCGGTGCGTTTGCAATACTTCCTCCCATATTGAAACATCTGTTCCGTCCCATCCCGGAATCCGTTGGTATGAGTACCATGATACCCGGGTCATTGAAACACAGAAGGAAAGTCATGTCCCGGTATCAATACATGGAAACGTTTCCCCGCATGTTTGCCTGGTTCAAGATGAAGCTGGACCCCATGTTCCCGGATCTGGCAGAACTGGTCGGATCTGCCAGAACAATTATAGACATCGGGTGCGGATATGGAATCCCGGCGGCCTGGCTTCTGGAAATTCTGCCAGGTGCAAGGGTATATGGTATTGAGCCGGATATGGAGCGGGTGAGGATTGCAAAAAGGGCGCTCGGGAGTCGGGGAGTCATTGTATCCGGTACAGCCCCGGATATACCGAACCCTTCGGTTTTGGCAGACATCGCTGTCATGCTGGACATGGTTCACTATCTGAATGACGAAGAATTTTTCCGGACATTGGAAAACCTCAGAAAACAGCTCAGGAACGATGGCCGCCTGCTGATCCGGGTAACCATACCGATGAAAGAAAGGCCTCCCTGGTTTCGATGGGTTGAAACCCTGCGGCTTGGGTTTCATAAAATCGAATCCCATTATCGACCGGCAGATGATATCCGCCGGATTATCCAGAAGGCAGGGTTTGATCTCAGGATGATGAAGCCGTCTGCATCCGGCAGAGAGGAGACCTGGTTTATGGCCGAGGTTGCAA
>PNOB01000399.1 GCA_013824585.1 Desulfobacterium sp.
TGGGGTTGAGTTTTTACTGATAACAGAGTAGAAGCGGACACCCGATCGGATTGCAATTTACTGGGTCAGAAGCAGTTGTTTTGCAATCCTGGCTTCTGTTGACTCCGGATACTGTGTGCAGACAAGTGTCAGGCATTTTTTCCACCTGGCAAGATTCCCTTTATTTTTTTCCGCATTGGCCAGTTTCAGAAGTCCTTCTGGAATCCCCGGCTGTAATGGTTTTTTCTGTACAAGCATCTGAAAAATTTTTTCAGAAAGTCCGGTTTCTCCGATTCCTGAGAATGCTGAACCCAGACGGGTATACAGATCGGGTGCAAGCCTGGGTGACGCTGTCAGGCCGCTGTATTCTCTGTAGACATCATATGCCTTTTTGTGATCCTCGCGACGGCGGCAATAACAATGAAGCAGCCGACTCGCAGCATGATGAAATGCTTGAGTTTGAGGTGTAAGTTTTTCAATGTTAAAAAGATGAATGAGCGCATCTTTATTTTCAGGCTCTTTTGTCAGTATTTCCATCAGATAGGAACGTGCTTCTTCTATCTCCAGTCTTCCAATACATTGAAGCGCTTGCTCAAGCAGAGGAGAGATTTCATCTTTTGGCTCTTCGGTGAAAACCTCTGCATCATGGAGCTTAAAAAATTTCAGGTCAAGATATCCCATCAATGCCCCGCTTAAAAGACCTCCAATATGAGCGACATAGGCAACATTGCTCTGTTCGATGGAAAAGAGCTGAAAAAATTCATTCCCAATCCAGATGGGAAATAGAATGATTGCGGGAAATTTGAGATAATTAAAGTAAAAACCAACTGAGTAGAAAACCTTGATTTTTTTTCTGCCGTATACGGTCGTGAATGCACCCATGAATCCGGCAATGGCTCCTGAGGCTCCGACAAGCGGAACCATGCTGTCCATGTAAACAGCCCAGAACAACAGGACAGAAAAGAGGCCGGTGATAAGATAGGCTGCAAGACAGAAAAGACGGCCACATCCCATTTCCAGCATGCATCCCACAAGCCATAGAAAAATCATGTTTCCAAACAGATGAGCAAACCCGCCATGAAGAAACATATACGTAAAGGCTGTTGTAATATCTGCCTGTGCAGGTTTAAATCCGTAATTGAAGGATATAACCTCAGCCAGAAGTTTTTGATTTTTTAATTTTAAGTCCTTCCATTTTTCAAAAATTGGATCATTTCGGGTGATGATCTGTTCTGCATCAAGCTTTTTCTGAAAGTCTGAATCCTTTGCCATTGCCTCATAATAACGAACCCGTGTTTCATCACTGAAATGATTCTGAATTTGATCTGCCGGGAGTTTCTCGGAAGTTTTGTATTCCACATATGCAGATACTTCAATATCAGCCAGGCCGGATTTGAAGTATTGTTCATGCGCCAGAAGGTACTTGCTGTTGTCATCCAGTTGAAAGAGAAAAAAGATCATACAGTTGATGACAATTAAAGCAATGGTGACAACCGGTGGATTTTTCCAGCTTATTTTACCGGTGATCGGAACAACAAGCATTTGTAAATCCTTTTATTTTACAGAAACACAAATAGGGTAACTGCCTGTTTGATGATCCGGAATACAGGTTGTGACAGTCTCCCCGTGCCGGATGTTCATTATGGAACATCCGGTTTTATGTCTGGTGAATTATATCCTTATCTTTTTCCGATCAGGGCATAGTCTGTTTTTGTCTTGCCGATATAAACCTGTCGCGGCCGGCTGATTTTCCAGTCTGGATCATCCAGACTTTCTTTCCATTGAGAGATCCATCCCGGTAGTCTTCCGATAGCAAACATAACAGTAAACATGTTTGTCGGTATTCCCATGGCGCGAAGAACAATGCCACTATAAAAATCTACATTGGGATACAGGTGATGATCGATAAAGTACTCATCTTTCAACGCAACCTCTTCCAGTTTTCTGGCGATGTCCAGCAACGGGTCAGACGTGGTCAGCTTGGAGAGAACGATATCACACATCTGTTTCATGATTTTCGCTCTGGGGTCATAGGTTTTGTATACCCGATGTCCGAAACCCATCAAGCGGAATGGATCGTTTTTATCCTTGGCTTTTTTGACCGCCTTGCTAAGATCTCCACCATTATTTTTAATCTCTTCCAGCATGGCAATAACCGCCTGGTTGGCACCACCGTGCAGCGGTCCCCAGAGTGCCGCGATTCCAGCAGAAATAGCGGCATATAAATTTACCTGTCCGCTTCCAACCACCCGAACAGTAGCGGTCGAACAGTTCTGCTCATGATCTGCATGGAGTATCCAGAAAATGTTTAATGCCTTGACCAGTTCCTCATCAACTTCATATGGCCGAACCGGACTGTCAAACATCATGTTCAGAAAATTTGCACAATAGGTGTAATCCTGTCTTGGATATACAACCTTGTGACCCCGGGAAATTTTATAGGACATGGCGGCCATGGTCCTTACCTTTGAGACAAGTCTTAAAAAAGTTTTATTGATGGACTCCTCTGTGTTTGTAAGTTCGGGATAAAAGCTTCGCAGCGTATTGACCATGGCAGAAAGAATCCCCATGGGGTGGGAAGCCCTTGGATAGCTTTTGAAGAAATCCTGCATATCTTCATGAACCACGGAATAATCGTTCAACTGGACTCTTATCTGGTTCAGTTCAGTCCGGTTGGGCAGTTCTCCGTTCATCAGCAGATAGGCAGTTTCAACAAAGGTTGAATTTTCAGCAAGCTGTTCTATGGGTATGCCCCGATATCGCAATATCCCTTTTTCCCCATCCATGAATGTGATGGCGCTTTTACAGCTTCCGGTACTTCCAAAACCAGGGTCATAGGTTATGTATCCGGTTTCCTGCCTCAGTTTCCGGATATCAATCGCTTTTTCCCCCTCTGTCCCAGTGATCACCGGCAATTCATATTTTTTCCCATCTAGAATTATTGTAGCTGTTTCTTTCATTGTTTACCCCCCCATCAAAATATTAATTTTCTAAAAAGGAACAAGCATTGTTTGTTTTTTATTGCGGATAATGATAGGTCGAAAAGCAGATCTGAATCATATCTTTATTATCCGTTTGTCCGAAAAATTCTGAAAAAGAATATAAGCATACATAAACATTTTTTGTTGGTCAAGATCTGGCTGAAAAAATGAAAAATATGCGAGCCAATTTCAAAACGATTAAAAAGCGTCACACCGGCGAAAGCCGATGTCCAGAAAAGAACTGAAAATACTGGATTCCAGCTTTCGCCGGAACTACAACAACAGACTTTTGAAATTGGCT
>PNOB01000400.1 GCA_013824585.1 Desulfobacterium sp.
GGGGGTAAGTGCAATGGCGTCGTTTTTTTCGCACCTCCTCCTGAAGCCTTGTTGTCATTTTTTCGTACTGACGATGACATCACTGGTATTTATTACATCCTGCGGGCATTCTCCTGACGTTCCTTCCCAGTTCGACACCAACATCAAAACCGCTGAGGATGTCAACCAGTTGAAGAGACTGGAGACGCAGTTGACGGTTACGCCGGAGAAGGCGGCGCTGCATCCGGATTACCAGGTTATCGATAACATCGCGGTTCCCTATATTCCGGAATACCGGATGGGGCCGGGTGATGTGCTGGAAATCGTCTATCACCTCAAATATGAAAAGACCCCCGATGATTATCGCCTGGAAGTCCAGGACAGGATCAGCGTCCATTTTCCCTATCAACCGCAGTACAGCTCATCGGTCCTGGTTCGATCCGATGGGAAAATTACCATGCCGCTCATCGGCGATATGTCTGTAGAATCCAAAACGCCCATGGAACTTGCAAGGGATTTAAATCGGGAATACAAAAAATACCTTGTAGAACCCAACATCACCGTTGCGCTTGAAGCATTTAATGTCAAAATCGACGAGTTGAAAAAAGCCATCACCACCGCAGCCAGAGGGCAGAGCAAGATCGCCCCGGTTTCTCCGGATGGCCGCATCTCCTTCCCGGTTATCGGCGGTATGCATGTGCAGGGGTTTACCGTAGCCCAAGTAGAAAGAATGATCAATGAAAGCTACGCCAAACAGGTTCGAAATCTTAACTGCACCCTTATCCTGCTGGAAATTCATCATCCCAAACTCTATGTCCTTGGGGAAGTGGAAAGACCCGGGGCTTACGACATTGCTTCTGTCCCCAACGTTCTGAATGCCCTGACGCTTGCAGGCGGCTTTAAAAAAACTGGCGAACTGGAAGAAATTGCCGTATTCCGCAATGAAGGTCTCGAAAGACCCATATCCTTCAAGGTGGATATCAAAACAGCTCTAAGAGCAGGAATTCCGCTGACCAATATCAAATTAAAACCGGGGGACATTATTTATGTCCCCAAAACCCGGCTTGACGAGAGAAATGACACCATCGAGAGAATCTTCACCAGGGGGATTTGGGCAGTGGTACCCTTTACGACCAGCCTTGGCGCCAGTTACAGCTTGAATCCACTTATCGGACCAAGGTAATAGGGAATAAGGAAAATACCCATATGCAAAATATCTTTCGAGAGTTTGTTTTTATCCTGTTTTATCGACTGCCTTTGTTCATCGCAGTATTTCTGGCGGTGTTTATCATTTCATTGGTCTTCTCCGTAACGCTTCCCTCCATCTACCGTTCGACGGCTAAGTTTTCATTGGTTATTCCGCAAAGCTTTGATCCTCTGCAGCAGGAAACTTCCTATGATTACCGAAACAGGGTACGCCGATTTCTTCAGGATCAGAAGGAGTTGGTTTTATCCAACCGCGTATTGACAAAGGTGGTTCAGGAAATATATCCCGACATTACACGGCAGTCTGCAATCACTCAAAGGATTAATGATCTTCGGCAGAATTTGGATGTGGTCCCGCCGGGAGGAGAATCGTTTGAAGGCTCCAGTGTGTTTATTGTTGAATTTTCAGATCGTAGCCCGGCATTTGCAACCAAAATTGCGACATCCGTAACCGAGAACTATCTGGCAACATACCGAGAGATCTCTCAAGGCAAGTCCAATTACTCGCATTCATTTTTTCAGGAGCAAACCCAGAAACTGGAAAAAGATATGAAGGAGAAGGAAAGCAAAGTCCGTGACTTTGAAACCAAACAGGCATTGGCCCTGCTTGAAATCCTGAATCTGGGAGAGGGAAAAGGCGGCAATGTCGAAGTCGGACCCAACGCGTTGTTAACGCAATTTTTGGGAAATTACCATTCGCTTCAGGCAGAGTTGGCCGGTCTTCAGGCCTCCATCGGATCCCTCGAACTGGAGACCAACCGGAGTGGCATTCCGGTGGTATTGCCGGAAATGGAGGTGACGGGACGTGCCATCACGATTTTTAAAAACAAGGTAGCCTCACTGCAGATTCAATTGAACGAAATGAAACCTCAGTTCAGGGAAAATTTTGAGCCGATGAAGCAGATCGAACAGGAGCTGAAACTGAGTGTGGATTCCCTGAAAACAGAAATGAAAAGAACCATAAGCGCTCAAAGAATAACGGCGAACAGCATCAGGGCCAGACTCGGGCAACTCGAAAAAACGATCCAAAGTCTCAGAGATCGGATTCAGCTCATCGCAAAGGAAAAAGTAACCTATGAGGCTCTGCTGCAGGAATTCAACATTGCCAAAGAGGCTTATACCCGTACAAAGGCCCAACTGGAACAGGCCAGGATGGCGCAATCCCTGATTCAGGACAAACAGTTTCTGACATTGATTGATAAACCTGCAATTCCGCTCAGCCCTTATAAACCTAACAGGGTCCTGCTGGTATTAGGCGGCCTGCTTGCGGGATTCTTTCTGGGAATTGCTGCTGCTTTAACCGTTGATCATTTTGATCATCGCATGAAAACCATATATGTAATTGAAAAGCAGTTGAACATTCCGGTATTGGGGTCAATACCAAGCTTGTAATCCTTTAATACCGATTATGCAGAGGCGTCATTCGTGTACTTACCGCAGATTGTGCTTATGGTCGTTGCTCTATTAGCCATCCTTCTGTGGTTCCTCGGGGGGTATCGACAAGCTCAAGAAAAAGATGACCGGCCAAGTCTACCGGCAATTCTTCTGGCATCATGGCTCATTACCAGTGTGGTATTTAGTGTTTATCTTTTTGTTCTTCGGTTTGGAGGATTTTTCGATATCACCATTGAACGGCTGCTATTTGTGATGATCATATTATTTTTGGTGGCAGGTTTGTTTCAGGGGAAAGTTCGTTTTCAAAAGAACATGTCCATTGAGATAGCGATGGGAGTGTTTGTGTTGGTCTGCATTGTTTCGATGATCAGAGTTGGATTTGTTGCTGTTACTCCGGAATTTATATCCCCCTGGTATGTGTTTATTACCGGTTATTTTTTCCCTTTTATCGTCTTTATATTTGCCAAGCATTACATCTTTAGCGAAAAAGATGTAATGTTCATCCTTCATGCGCTGTTTTATTTTGGGATATATTTATCCATAACGGCCTTTTTCGAATTCGCCGATCTGAAACAATTTGTTTTTCCCCAATATATCACAGACCCCTCGATATCGGAGACACATCTGGATCGAGCTC
>PNOB01000401.1 GCA_013824585.1 Desulfobacterium sp.
AGACATCTGAATCAATATGGCCAGAGTTCTGTTTTCCGTCAAAAATTTCCAGCATATCTTTGAACAGATCCGTATAGGTGTCGGCGACCCTTTTCAGGGGTTTTTCACAACGCTGCTCAAAATGAGCATACCGGGGAGGACCACCGCTCAGCTCCCGGAAGGTAATCCAGTTTCCGGATGGAGCAGCTCCGGACCCGTTCAGGATATAATTCAGGACCGGAAAGGCAACCCAGGCATTGATATGAATGTCAGATGAAAGAGCGCCGGCTGCGTCCACACTGAAATTTTTTCCAAAAACCTTGATGGTCAACTGGTTATTGGAAAAGAAAGCTCCTATGCGTCTGGCAGTTTCAGCAAGGTCGATGGAAGAAATTTTCTGTTTCAGCGTTTCAACAGCTTCTGCTTTGTCTTCATCAATGGTGTTTGGCTTTTCGGTTTCTCCGCCATAGCGGTTGATCACTTCTGCCGGGAGGTGCGGACACGCATGGATCGGTTTTGTATTTTTAAAAACAGCCACGGC
Source organism: Desulfobacterium sp. (assembly GCA_013824585.1). Taxonomy (GTDB): domain Bacteria; phylum Desulfobacterota; class Desulfobacteria; order Desulfobacterales; family SURF-7; genus QZKS01. The sequence continues at coordinate 521 of PNOB01000401.1, forward strand.
AAAAGCCAGGCAGGTTTTCTCACCGCATTCTCTGCAATTTGACCCATTGAGGAGTTTGAAAATTTCCATGGGATTGTTGATTCGTGACATGTACAAAAGGTCCTAATATTGAGGTCTGCTTCTAATCAGCCAGGACAAAACAGTAAATCATATCGGATAGTTCGTTGATCAGTCTTGCTTCATCGATTTTTCCGGAACCAATGAACTTGGCGGTATGCGCTACATTTTCAACCGCATTATGGATTACAATTGCCGCTGCTGTAATATCTTTGATTCGCAGACGGTTTTTATTGTTTTCCAGAAGATATCCGACCTGGCTAACTTCCCGCTCCCTTTCTTTGTCATAGATTCGACGGATATCAGAATCAGAATATCGGAGTGCATGGGTCTGGCGGTGGAATTCAGGAGAGATATCATAAGCCTGAAACACATTGGTCAGAATTGCTTTAACATCCTCGCGTCTTAACTGATCAATGGAAAAAAGATCCAGATGCTGCCATATCATGGAGTAGTGGCGATTCAGGTAGTCATCCAGCATTTCAAGGAGGAGCGCTTTTTTGTTTTTAAAATAGGAGTAGAAACTGCCGATGGAAACACCGGCGGTTTTCACAATCTCTTTGGAATTGGTTCCGTGGATTCCTTTGCACGCAAAGAGATGGAATGCGGCTTTCATGATTCGGGCTTTGGTTTGAATACTGCGCTTTTGCTGTGGTGCTCTTACGGATGTCATTTGTTCCCCTTCCAATGTGGGGCAATATATATACAGCAAGGCAAAGCTTGTCAATCAAAATTATATGAACCTTCATTCATGTATAATAAATAAACAATCAATATTAAACGGAATAATTTTTCTTGACAAAATGAACTTTAGTTCGTATTCAGAGACAATCATCACATCACATCATAAGCGGGGGGTCAAATTGAAGGCATTACAATTTCATGTAACTGTTCCACAATTTATTGCCGCCAAAAGTCTGAGCGCTGTTTTTGGAAACCGGGTTTTTTATAAAGGTCCGGTCAGAACCGTGCAGGTTGTTGACATTTCTGAACCTGTACTTCCCTCCAGGGATTGGGTAAAAATTAAGACCGCTTTCTGCGGTTTTTGTGGAAGTGATCTGAACCTGATTCTGTTACACGATTCTCCTACTGCATCTCCATTCACCTCTTTTCCCTGTATAACCGGCCATGAAATTGTCGGTGAAATTGTCGAGGCTGGTTCAGGGGTACAGGAGTTCCTTTCCGGTGACCAGGTGGCCATAAATCCGATGCTGGGATGTGCGGCCCGTGAAATCTCTCCACTCTGTGCAAGCTGCCGGAACGGAAGGGCGGGGAACTGTGAAAATACGGCAAGGGGCAATCTTCCACCGGGGATGTTCATCGGCATAACCCGTGGCATGAACGGGGGATTTGCGCCATATCTCGTGGCACATAAAAGCCAGCTTCATAAAATTCCCAAAGGAATGGATCTTAAGACCGCGGTAATGACCGAGCCAGCTTCCGTTGCCTTGCAGGCTGTCTTTGACAATCTGCCGTTGAAAGATGAAAAGGCTCTGGTGATCGGAGGGGGCGTCATCGGTAACTTGATCATTCAATCCATTCGTTATCTGTCGCCGGATTGCCATATTTCAATGATCGAACCATCCCCATTTGCTGCCGAACTTGGATTGCGTCTGGGTGCAGATGAATGGATAAAGTCCCGGAATGTGTATCAGGCGGCTGCCAGGATCAGCAAGGCAACCGTATATAAACCGATGATCGGAAAAGAGATCCTGATGGGCGGTTTTCATCGGATTTATGATACGGTTGGTAATTCAGCGACCTTGAATCTGGGAATGAGACTTCTTTCAGCCATGGGGGTGTTGAGTGTTGTCGGGATTGCAGGGGATGTGAAGCTGGATCTTACCCCTTTATGGCTCAAATTGCAGACAGTAAAAGGTGTCTATGCTTACGGCCGGGTTTCCTATCAAGGAGAAGATCAGCATGTATTTGATATTGCCCTGCAATTGATGCATCAGAAAAAAATACAGGCCGATACCCTGGTAACCCATAAGTTCAGGCTTGAAGAATACGAACAGATGATTCAGGTCAATCTGAATAAACGTAAACACAGGGCCATTAAGACAGTGGTATCCTTTACCCAATAACCTGTTTTCATGTGATCGAACTGCATGATTAACCTGTACAAGGAGAGAGCATGAGATTTTCATTACTTCTTTTTGCACTGTATGGAATCCTGAAAATTGCTTCCATCACCAATCAGGCATTTAAAAAATATATCCGGAAAATCTGTGTAAAGATCCTGATTAAAACTGCGGACGGGAAGGTCGCCCGGATGTTTATTTTTGACAAGGGGAAAATTACCTCTTTGACCGGAGATCAGAAGACTTTTGATGTGGCACTCATCTGGCAGGATGTGAAAACCGGTTTTTCCGTCATGACAAGTAAAAAAAAAGATGCATCTTTTCAGGCGGCGGCTCATGGAAAGCTGCGGGTAGAAGGGATGAGTGTGTATGCACAGTGGTTTGAGGATGGAATCAAGAAGGTAATATAACACGGGCCAGATCAAGCAGAGAGACTCGAAACAATACAACGGAGGAAATCATGCCAAAAATAACCGGTGGACACCTTGTTGCGAAATACATGAAAGAGATTGAGAACATCCGTATCGTATTTACCATTTCAGGCGGGCA
>PNOB01000402.1 GCA_013824585.1 Desulfobacterium sp.
ATGATCGGTGCGGTTTGCGGGGATGTGATTCTCTGGAAGCCGTCCTCAAAGGTTCCGTTAACCGCCATCGCCATCCAGAAAATCATCGGACCGATCGTAAAGGCCAATGGCCTGCCGGAAGGAATATTTTCTCTTGTGATCGGCAAAGGGAAAACACTCGGAGAAAAAATCATCCAGGATCATCGGATTCCATTGATTTCATTCACCGGTTCCATTCCTACCGGACGTCATGTTGCAACGGTTCTTGCAAACCGGTTCGGCAAATCAATCCTTGAGCTGGGAGGTAACAATGCTGTGATCCTGGCTCCGGATGCCAACCTGAAACTGGCTGTTCCAGCTATTGTATTCGGGGCTGTCGGCACGGCCGGGCAACGGTGTACGACCATACGAAGGCTGATCATCCATGAATCCATTTTTGATCCGGTCAAGAATGCACTGATCAAGGCCTACGCAAGCCTTAAAGTGGGTGATCCGCTGGATGAATCCGTTCATGTAGGCCCTTTGATTGACAAGGAAGCGGTTATACATTTTACAACCGCTCTGGAACAGGTGAAAAAACAGGGTGGAAAAATTATCTGGGGTGGAAAAGTATTAACCGGTTCCTCCTATAAGTCCCATTGCTATGTCGAACCAGCCCTTGTCATTGCTGAAAATCATTTTCCCATTGTCCAGGAGGAAACATTTGCCCCCATATTGTATCTGATTCGGTATTCCGGAAACATTTCAAATGCTATCCAAATTCAAAACTCGGTCAAACAGGGATTGTCCTCTTCCATTTTCACAAACAGCATACAAACCGCAGAGGAGTTTCTTTCTCCATGTGGATCGGATTGCGGTATCGCCAATGTAAACATGGGCACATCCGGGGCTGAAATCGGCGGAGCATTCGGAGGAGAAAAAGAGACCGGCGGCGGCCGTGAAGCTGGTTCAGATGCATGGAAAGCCTATATGCGGCGCCAAACCATTGCTGTCAATTTTGGCGATCAGCTTCCCCTAGCTCAGGGAATCCGGTTTGACATATAAAAAAAGGAGAAACATGTTCCCCAAAGATGTAAAAAAAATTCTGGCCAAACATATTCTGGCGGACGGACTGGATATCATTGTTGACCTTGAAAACTCCAAGGGTTCATGGCTGGTGGATAAAATGACCGGCACAAGATACCTTGATTTTTTTTCCATGTTTGCCTCCATGGCTGTAGGATTCAATCACCCGAAACTGATGGAAGTGAAAGAACAGTTCGGAATGCTGGCCATTCAGAAGCCTTCCAATTCAGACGCCTACACCATAACCATGGCAGAGTTTGTCGATACCTTTGATCAATTCGGTATTCCCAAGGAACTGCCGTATGCCTTTTTTATTGATGGAGGTGCCCTGGCGGTCGAGAATGCACTAAAAACAGCATTTGACTGGAAGGTTCGAAAAAACTTCCAGAAAGGATATAAAAAATCCATTGGTTCAAAGATTATCCATTTTAAGCAGGCGTTTCATGGCAGAACCGGGTATACCCTGTCACTTACCAATACCAGTGATCCCAGGAAAACAGAGTATTTCCCGAAATTTGACTGGCCGAGAATCCTCAACCCTAAACTTTCCTTTCCCTTGTCCGAAGAAAGTCTGAACCAGACCAAGGAAAATGAAAAAAAAGCCGTTAAACAGATTCAAAAGGCCATTTCCAAGCATGGAAAAGAGATTGCCGGTTTGATTATTGAACCCATCCAGGGAGAAGGCGGAGATAACCATTTCCGAAAAGAATTTTTTGCCACCTTGCGACAGATCTGTGATGAAAATGAGATCCTGTTTATTCTGGATGAGGTTCAAACCGGGGTTGGCCTGACCGGTAAATTCTGGGCATATGAACACATGGATATGATTCCGGATATCATCTGTTTTGGTAAAAAATCTCAGGTCTGCGGCATTCTGGTATCCAGAAGGGTGGATGAAGTGGAACATCATGTATTCAAGGAATCCAGCCGGATCAACTCAACCTTTGGCGGCAATCTTACCGACATGCTGAGGTTTACCCATATCCTGAAGATTATTCAGGAGAATGACCTTTTGGAAAATGCACGGATTCAAGGGAACTTTCTGTTATCGGAAATCATAAAGATCTCCAATGAATATCCGGATATTGTATCCAACCCAAGGGGTCTGGGCCTGATGTGTGCTTTTGACCTGCCGGACACGAACAAACGAAATCTTTTTAAACAGCGTCTTTTTAATGAAAAATTGCTGATTCTGGGTTGCGGCTATCAGGGTATCCGTTTCCGGCCTCACCTGATTGTAACGCGGGATGAGATACAAACCGGGATTGATATTATCCGTAAGGTTATTGCTTCTGAAGGAAAAAACCTGAGAAATAAGCTTATTTAATCTCTTTGATTGTCTCGACCTTTTCCTCTTCAATACCGATAATGCCACCATATTTTTTATAATAGATCACATCATCCACTTTATAATAAGACGATGTTTTAATGGTCTGGCCTGTTTTTAATACAATTGAATAGTTGAGCTTCTCAATTGTATCCTCATTTTCCAACGCTTTTGTGGTGTTATCCGAGCTTGCTCCTTTATTGGCAGGAGCGTAACGATAACAGGGCCCGGACCATTTATCGACTGGAATTTTACCGACGACAATCCCATTGTTGATCCATACCCAGATATCGCCATAGTTCAAAAAATCCGGCTTCTCGCAAGTGGCGGTTGATCGGGGCTGGCCTGCAATCGTGATCAGTTCTTCAATGGTCATCCCGGTTGAAATATTTTCCGAAACCAGTTTTGTTTTCGATGAAATTTCATATTGTATTTTTTCAATCTGTTCGATTTCCGAAAAAATAATCTGCCTTTCTTTTCGGAGTGGAACAACCTTCTCCTCATTTGCGGAAGCCAACTGTTTTTCAAGGGCAACATAATTATTTTCAAGAATTTTTAATTGGTCCTGATCTTTTGCGACTTTTTTTTTCAACTCCTCATCCTGCTCAAAAGAAGAGATCCTTTTTCCCAAAATGTCCGGATCAATAATGGATTCAACAACCATATGCAATGAAAATCGGTTATCCTTGTATTCCCATTTTTCGGATTTTGTTTTAACCTCAAGCAGAATGGCACAAAATTGCTCAATATCGTTCCTGGCAAACGCTTCCATTTCTTCTGATTCTTGGCTCATCAGAAAATCAACCGCTTCGGTCAGAAGCTTCTGTTTCGC
>PNOB01000403.1 GCA_013824585.1 Desulfobacterium sp.
AATCTGCTGCAATTGCCGGACAGCGGACGGCCAACAGGATGCAGAAATGGATGATAATGAATAAGATGAATTGTTTTATTGACGGGTTACCTGGCATTGTGCCTTTTCTCCGGTTGTTCAGGTTTATCATACATACCCTTCTCGAATTTTTTATGAATCTAATAATTATTCCCTATCTTTTATGACAACAACCTCGCTGCGTTATTGCGGCAGCCCGGGTAATCCAGGAAGCTCTTCTTCCAGTTCCGGTTTTTCAGGTGGATTTTCCTCCGGTTTTTCAGGATCCCATTCCGGCGGCAGCTCCGGAGGTTCAGGTGGCGGCTCGAATTCCGGTGACAGAAAGTCAGGTTTTTCCAGCTCTTCCATGGAGATGAGGAATCCTTCTGTGGTCATTCCATCCAAGGCAAGAAGTCCCTGCAATTCACCGGAGGGCATGGGGTTACCTGTAGCAGAATCTGTATCTGATTTTGGTTCCTGTTTCCCGTCTCCGTTGCTCTCATTTGTATCTGTTTTTTCCTTATCTAGTCCGCGCTCCTTGTCTTTCCTGTCTTCCTCTTTGCCTTTATCTCCATCTTTGCTGCCTGACTTATCTGCCTTGCTTTCATTGGAATCAGATGAACTGCCCGGATCATCTCCAGGCAGTTGGAACTCCTGTTTCAGAAGATCCGCCTCATGAGGCGAAATGTCCTGAGGTTGCTGCAGTCTACCCTCCTGATCTGCGCTGGTATGCTGAAACGAAGACAGGAGAACGGGTTTCAGTTCCGGGTCATTCATGTGCGTTACTTCCAGGCTGGTTTTTTCCAGAGTAGTAATTTCTGTTTTTTCACTGGTCTGAGTCATAACAAAATCAGACCCTCGCACCCCGGCTACAAAGGTTCCGGACTTTACGGCAAATGTTGATTTTTGAAAATTTACCAGCTTGGTGACCAGGAATCGGGCTTTTCCAAGGGTCAGGCTTAAAAAGGAGGTTCGCAGTTTTTTTTGAGGATCATAGATGCTTTTGTTAATGGTTAATTTTGTAAGGGAAGAGATTGTCATTATACTTCCGTCATTCAGCTTAAAGCGTGCGCGTGCTTTTTCGTCTGTATACAGGGTATCGCCTTTGAACAAAGGGATTTTGCTATTGGCTTGAAAACCAGATAAGATTCCCTGATGAACAACAATGACCTTTCCTTGTGTCAAAATCATTTTACCCACGGGTGCCCCATATCCATTTTTGAATTGTTCAGACATGGTCAGGTCCTTGGGTAGAATAGACTCGGATGCAGATAGACAGGGAAAGGACAAGTGAAAAACAGCATCCCAAACAAGAAATACTGTTGCAAAGGATATAACGATTTTTAGTAAGCGCCTCATAAAAATACTCCTGAATATGACAGTACATACCCATCCACTTTTTGTATGGGTATGTAAAAAAATGAGCCCGGTCAATAGCTTGTGGAAATTGAAAAAGAGATCTTATTGCCTTGATAGCTATACACGGAAATGTTGGAATCATTTTTGGTATATTTGTACTCGATACTTCCAGTTAACCATTTGTATAGAATTTTATGCGATATTGATGTCATCAGTTCATATTTGAAATCATCCCGTTTTATATCGTAGCTTGAGTCGGTATGGGAATATTGTTTGCTGTAAATTTTTGCGGTTGGAGAAAAAAGTGTATCCCAGGGCAGACGCCAGGCAGCACCGATTTTGGCTTGAATCCCTAAATATTTATAGTCGGAATGATCGGTAGTGTTCTGATCCAATCCGACGCCTCCCAGTAATGAAAGATTTTTATTTGGAATCCGGTAAAAGGCATCAACCAGAAATTGAGTGTTCTGCCCGTTTCTTCCGCTGGTAATATAATTGGTTTCATCATACAATACCAATGAATAACGGTTTGAAAATGCATCGGTAAAGTTCCAGACCAGATCCATGTTCATCTGTTTTCGAAGCATGTATTTTTCATTATCCAGCCAATAGTAGATGGGTTGCAGGGTAAGGCCAAGTATCCATGGATTATAGTTATACTTGAGGTAGATATTGGGAATGCTGCCCATGAGATTGTATTCTTTCAGATCAATTTGGGTAGACTGGTAATGATTATAACCAATACCGGATGAAAGATCGCCATACTGTATCAGCCGGTATTTACCGGAAAAATAGGCTGTAAAACCAAAGTCACCCTCATCGGCGTATACATCTTGATCCAAAGGTTCCAGAGCAACATTGTCATCGTATTGGGCGCTGATTTTCAGATTCAGGCGAAGTGGATTATCCGCCTTTTCAATTGCCTGTGCAGACTGTAACCATTTTTCTGCATTTATTTTCAGTTCATCCTGAGCATGATCGGCTACCCATGAGAATTTTTCAATTGCCTTTTCCGTATCTTTTAGCTGCATGTAACAGATCCCTGAATAAAAATACCCATTTGGCTTGATACTGGGATTTTTATTCGCGGCTGTTTCAAAGTGTTCCAGGGCATTTTTAAACTGTTTGCGCTTGTACATGCAGATACCCAAATAATATTGTGCAAGAACATTGGATGGATTTTCAGCCAGTTCTTCGGCAAAAAGGAAGGAAGCTGTCGGGTAGATACCTAGTCGATATTGGACAATGGCCATATCATATTTCAATCCTTCAATACTGGATTGAAGTGCTAATGATTGATTCAGGGCTTTTTCCGCTTCCTGAAACGATTCTGTTTTTATATAGGTCTTCCCCAGATAATGGTGATAATCCGCATTATCTTGGTTTTCTTTTATGGCCTTCAGGAAATTTTTTTTTGCACCTTCATAATCCCCATCTTCGAAGGCGAAAACGCCAAAATCAAAATAGGCAGCTCCTTTTTGTCCGGCTGCGCAGGTGGCTGTATATGACAATACCATCAGGATACATAACGCAAAGCGGAGTGAACAGGACAATTGAAGGGGAAATAACAGCATTTATAATTTCTCCTGAATCTAATTTGTCATCAGTAAGTGCATGGCGCTTTTTATATTCATCCATGCGTTTTTTTTTAAAAGAGATATATAAAAAATACAGCTTGCAGATTCGGCAAATCATCCGGAAATGGTCACTCTCATAAAGGATTACAAATACATTTCAGGAATTATTTATGGATCAATGCGAAATAGGATATTGGCCAAAACAGTAACAGACAGGAGGCTTTTTTTCAAATGGAAAAGCTCATTT
>PNOB01000404.1 GCA_013824585.1 Desulfobacterium sp.
CCCCATATTGCGGAATTGATTTACAGATTAAAACACGAGGATAATATGCCATTTGGGAAAATTCCACTTACTATTGGTGAGGCGAGAAGGGAAATTGGAAGGTTATATTCGTAAGTGGTTAGGTGGAAACAGTTCAGGCACAAAGAGAAAATGTCGGAGGAAGATACCCAATTTACAGGATTTGTTAAGCAAACTGTTTGACAAATATGAATAGATAAAGTATACTATGATAATAAATCGGAAAAAAAATGGTTAGTAGTTATGAACCCCTTTATAGTCGTTCAACTATCGGAGGCTTGTGATGTAGAAAGCCCTTCCTACAAAGCCGGCTACAAAACCATAGCCGATATTGCCAAGGAACGCATCCGCCGTGTTATCAAGAAAATCAAAGGAGAGCAGGATGGCAGATTAGATTTTGACGGCATTGCTGGTAAACAGGATCTGGGCTTCAAGGTTTTCAAACTTCAGGAGTCAAACTTTAAGATTTGGCGGACAAAGATTGAAACACAAGAACAAGTTATGGAACAATTACTCTTACATATCGATCCTGTAAAGTTGAATGCCGAAACAGAAAATATTCTGTATGAGCTTTTATTAAAATCTGGTGTCCCACTTACCGCAAAGATTGAAGGAAAGGATGGATGCTATTTCGTGAATGGTGGGGAAATTGCCCTGATATTGGAAGAGATAAATGAAGAAATCATCAAAACTGTTATCGACTTAAAGCCACAAAAGGTGATTACCTTGGACAGATTATTTAAGAATAACGACCAATTAAAAACAAATATCAGCTTGCAGATGAAAGATGCGAAGGTGGATTTTAAGACGATATGAGTCGTTTGTTTTAAGGAGTAAGTATGACAGGTAAAAATTTAGTATCAATGGGAAGCAAGTCTTTTGAAGACCTGAAGAAAATAAATGAATATGGAGCAGAATATTGGAGTGCACGAGAAATTCAACCTCTTTTAGGCTATACGCAATGGAGGAGGTTTGAAGATGCTATTAAAAGGGCGATAACATCTTGTGAACAATCAGGAAATGAGGTTTCGTATCATTTTGCCGACGCCGGCAAAATGATCGATATCGGCAAAGGAGGAAGCAGGGAGGTACTTGACTATATTCTGTCCCGATTTGCTTGTTATTTGATTGCCCAAAATGGTGACCCACGAAAGCCCGAAATTGCCAATGCTCAGAAGTATTTTGCAATTCAGGCCCGCAGACAGGAAATTTCGGATGCCATTGCCGCTGATGTAGAACGGTTGGAAGTTCGCAAACAAACTGCTGAAGAATTTAAAGCATTGTCGGGTGTGGCGAGAGAAGCTGGAGTTCATGACAAAATGTTCGGCATTTTTCATGATGCGGGATATAAAGGAATGTATGGAGGAATGGGCAGGGATGCCATTAAACAGTTTAAAAGGATACCTGAAAAGGAAAATCTTATGGACCGCATGGATACTACAGAGTTAGCGGCAAACCAATTTCGCATGACCCAGACTCGTGATAAACTTGCGCGTGAACGGATAAAAGATCAACAATTTGCTATCAGGACTCATGAAAGTGTCGGAAAAGAGGTAAGAGATGCTATTAAACGAATTGGCGGAACATTACCAGAACACTTATCTCCTGCTGAACATATAAAGCTTGTCGAGAAAAGGGTAAAGAGTGTCTCTTCAAAGCTGAAATTGGAAGAAAAAGATGCAAAAGGGTTAATTGGCAAACAGGAAGAGGAATGAAAAGAGGTATTTTTAGATGAAACTGCATTTTGACCCAAATCAACAGTATCAATACGATGCCATGAATTCCATTGTCAACATATTTGAAGGCCAACCGCTTTCTCAAGGTGATTTTGGTTTTTCATTGCAATATGAAACCTATCTTCACAATGAGGTTGGCGTTGGTAACAGACTTCTTGTCAGTGAAGAACAGATTTTGAAGAATATTCAGGTGATACAAGAAACCAATGGAATTGCTGTATCTGAAAAATTGGATGGGATGAATTTTTCCGTTGAGATGGAGACCGGGACAGGCAAAACCTATGTCTATCTGCGGACAATCTACGAATTAAATAACAAATATGGTTTTAAGAAATTTGTCATTGTTGTCCCATCTATTGCTATTCGTGAGGGGGTTTTGAAAAATCTTGAGATCACCTTTGACCATTTCCAGAGCCTTTACGATAAAACACCGGTAAACTTTGAGGTGTATGATTCAAAGCGGGTCTCAAATTTAAGAAATTTTGCCGTCAGTAATAATATTCAAATATTAGTTATTAATATTGATTCCTTTGCCAAGGATGAAAATATCATCAATAAAACCAATGATAAGCTCACCGGGAAAAAGCCTGTTGAATTCATTCAGGCAACCTCGCCGATTGTTATCATTGATGAACCGCAAAATATGGAAACAGAAATTTTGGAGATACTAAAAGAATCTGGCAGAATAGGTGATGTGCTTATTAATCCGCAGCTCTTCCTTGATAACACGATTACAGCAATCAAGGATACCCTTTCTGAGTTAATGATTGATGGTATCAAGTATGAGAAAATCGGTGATAGAGAATATGAGATGCGTCTTTTTGAGGAATTTAAGGATGTGAAATATAAACGAGTTGCTTTTGTAAGTGAGTTGGATTGAAGTTGCCTGATGTTACAATTTGAGCGAAAAAAACGATGAAAATAATATCAAAAAATAAAAACCTGCGGTTTGGATATACAACAGGTGCATGTGCGGCAGCAGCGGCAAAGGCAGCAACAATGCTGTTAATGAAAAATGGAGACAGCACCCATTTTCCACAGGATGTTGAAATACCATTTCCTGATGGCAGCAGGGTAAGGTTCAAAATTCACAATACATATATTGCTCATGATACTGCTACTGCCTCTGTGATAAAGGATGCAGGGGATGATCCGGATGTTACAAATGGTGCGGAGATAGTGGCAGAGGTCAGGATACAGAATGCAGAGGGGGAAAATGGGTGCTGTCCCTATTTTTGTATCAAGGGTGGCAAGGGTGTTGGTACTGTAACAAAGCCCGGACTTCCTGCCCCTGTGGGCGAGCCTGCAATAAATCCTGTGCCGAGGCAGATGATAAAAGAGGCGGTCAGGGAAGTAACTGACGATCCTTTAGAAATTACCATCTCTGTCCCAAATGGCGAGGAATTGGCAAAGAAAACCTTGAATT
>PNOB01000405.1 GCA_013824585.1 Desulfobacterium sp.
TTTGGCAATCTTTTCAATTCTGTCTTTGACCGGCATCTCCAGTTCATAGAGGAATTTGAAATCGGTTTTTTCTTTGCAGGCGTCCATAACCGCATCTGCAAATTCAAGTGCGCCGTCACCACCCTTTAACCAGTGTTGTGACAGGGCAACTTTTGCACCTTCAGCTTCACACAGCTCGCGGACTTTCTTGATTTCATTTTTTGTATCCGTGAAGAATGCGTTGATACAAACAACCGGGCTGATACCGGCTTTTCTGACGTTTCTGATGTGATGAATGAGGTTTGCGCATCCTTTTTCTACCCATCCTACATTTTCGCCCTTGTATTCTTCCGGCATTGCTTTTCCGGGAACCGGAACAGGAGCGCCGCCGTGGCATTTCAGGGCGCGGATGGTTGCAACAACAACCGCTGCATCTGGTTTCAGCTTGCTGAAGCGGCATTTCAGGTTCCAGAATTTTTCAAACCCGATATCCGCACCAAAGCCGGACTCGGTAACATGGTAATCGGCAAGTTTCAAACCGACCTGGTCAGCAATGATGGAGCTCTGACCGATTGCGATGTTGGCAAATGGACCAGCATGAACGAGAACAGGCTGGCCTTCGATGGTCTGCATCAGGTTCGGATTCAGGGCATCAACCATCCACGCGGTCATTGCGCCAGCGACTTCAAGGTCTTCCGTGGTAATGGGATTGCCTTTTTTGTCATAGGCAACCACGATTTTACCCATACGTTCACGCATATCTTTCAGGCTGGTTGCGACGGCCAGAATAGCCATAACTTCTGAAGAAACCGCAATGCCGAATTTGGATTTCATCATGAAACCATCTGTTTTGCCGTTTACGCCGTCAATTCCGATGATGATATTCCGGAGGGACTGGCAGCAGTAATCAATGACCCATCCCATTGCAACGTTGGTCGGATCAATGTCAAGGCGTCTCATTTTGGTCAGACGTGCAAGCTGTTCGTCATTGTAGTTTCTTTCATGCTGCATACGGGAGGTCAGGGCAACCATTGCAAGGTTGTGGGCATTCATGATGGCATTGATATCACCAGTGAAGCCAAGGGAGAACTGAGTCAATGGAATACACTGGGCAAGCCCGCCGCCTGCGGCAGAACCCTTGATGTTCATGGTCGGTCCGCCGGAAGGCTGCCGAATTGCAGCGGAAACACTTTTACCGCGTTTGCCAAGACCTTCCACAAGACCCATTGTCGAGGTTGATTTTCCTTCGCCAAGCGGTGTCGGTGTGATGGCGGTAACATCGATATATTTTCCATCTGGTTTGTCTTTGAGACGGGACAGAACTGTCCGGTAATCGATTTTTCCAAAGTAGTGCCCCTGAGGTAACAGTTCGTCTTTTGTCAGGCCGAAATTTTCAGCGATTTCATAAACAGTCTTCATACTTTTTTCTGAATCCTGGGCAATTTCCCAGTCCGCATGTTTTGTCGGATCTAATGCCATGAGTTGCTCCTTTCGAAGGTTTGGCTCAAATCTGAGCCTGGCTAATTTTTAAAAAAAATACGTTTGCCTTTACTATATGGAAACCCTGATTATAAAATGGTATCATCAGGGAACCTAACCTGGTTAAGACCTCTCCAAAATATCTATCTTATCATTAAAATGATTGTCGTTTTTTCCGTGCTTTGAAATGAGGTCGATAGTCAAAATTTTAGAAGAACCGTTTTGATTTGGGCGCATTTGGATCGAATATTGATAATTTTTATTTTAAAAACAGTTAGTTTATCCGAACCATACTTTTTTGTATCTTGCATAAAATGCCTTAAAGGATTGGGTCAGTCAAGAGTTATTTATACCTGAGCCAATTTCAAAAGTCTGTTGTTGTAGTTCCGGCGAAAGCCGGACACGCAGTAAAGCGTAGCGCTATCCAGTATTTTTCAGTTCTTTTCTGGACATCGGCTTTCGCCGGTATGACGCTTTTAAACCGTTTTGAAATTGGCTCACCTGTTTTGGAAAACGGAAATTGAAACTCCCTTTTTATCTTTAAAAAAATGGTGTATATTGGATGAACCGTTCCAAAGATGATTTTCCCATTCATTAATCCTGGACAATATCAGGTGATCATTGATAGAATGGCTTTATTTATTTTTTTCAGATGAAGGCATATTTTTATATTGGGATGCGATCAACATGTTTTTAAACCAGTCAAAATTAGATATTTTATCTGCTTATAGTATTTTATTCGATTCAAGTATCGATTTTTCTACAACATACCTGAATGCGTTGCAGCCAGATGAGTTGAAAACCGCATTTCGGAAAAAAGCACTTGCAACTCATCCGGACCGATCCACGACACTTGGGCTGGCAGAGTCAGAATTGCAGGTTCGATTTCAAGAGGTATCAAAGGCATATGAAGTACTAAAGTTCTATGTGACAAAGAAGAAGGAAAAGCCCTTGGCCAATCCAGTTAATCGGGCCGGGGTACGAAAAGCAGAAAATTTTGCAAGGAAAAAGAATTGTGAAAGGAAATGGAAGGAAGATCATTTTTTTCAAGGCAAGCTTCCGGACCGCAGGCTCAAGATCGGCCAATTCCTGTACTATTCAAAAATCATATCATGGCAGACATTAATTGATGCAATCGTGTGGCAAAAAAAACAACGACCGCTTTTTGGGCAGATTGCTAAAGATTGGGGCTATTTGACATCCGAAGATGTCGTGAGGATCATCAGCCAGAAGAGTTATCAGGATCGGTTTGGCGATTATGCATTACGGAATGGATACCTGACATCCTTCCAGCAGATGGCAATTGCAGGAAGACAGAGAATTTGCCAACCTCTGATCGGCAGTCATTTTATCCGCAAAGGTATTGTTACAGAATTCCAGTTGAAAACGTTAAGTGAACAGGTTCAGTCACACAATATGAAATATTGGAATTTGAGAGATCAACGATAAGTTCATATCATTAAATATTGCGCTTCCTTAAATTTGATCATTTCATAGATCATCTCATTGGTAGACACCCCTATCCCATGTTGTTTCCCAAGCTTTACAACCGCTCCGTTCAGTGCATCGATTTCGGTTTTCTTTTTTGCCTTGATATCCTGGAGTGTGGATGCTTCATGTTTTGCGGTTGCAGGAATAAGGGTGTTCAGAAATATATCAAGATATTCATCCGCGGTACTCCAATTGGTTTGATAGGGAGTTCTCTCCAGAA
>PNOB01000406.1 GCA_013824585.1 Desulfobacterium sp.
CCCGGACCGGAACCCGGCACACTCGATTACGACCCCCGGCTGGTGAAACAGGAAACACTGCTGAAACCGAAAGTCATGGAGATTGGTGAAGCAGAGATCATCTTCAAGCATTCAGAATATGATCCCTGGACTGAAGTGGAGGTTGTTAAAATGCTGGGAGGCATTTATACAGTCGGGGACAACTCCATGCTGGGAGGCAAGGTAGTTGCGGAAGTAGGTTTTATGGAATTCTCGCCATATGCATTCCTCAAATGGGACATGGTTTAAAAAAAACGAGTAAATAAAACCTTAACCAGAAAAAACGGAGGGCACTTAAATGGCATACCTGAATATCGATATCAATGTCAGCAAAGACACAAAATTAATGCTGAAAGAGGTTGAAAAATTCAGCATGGAGGTAATGCGGCCCGCAGGAATTGCACTGGACCGGTTGAGCGATCCGGCAGATGTTATCCAAAAAGGGTCTGTTTTGTGGGACGTATTTAAGGGGTTCCGTGAGATGGATCTTCATTTGTTGCAGATCCCCAAGAGCCTTGGCGGCATGGCAGGTGATCTGGACCCCATGGCTGCAATTCTGATGACCGAGCAACTTGGATATGCGGATGCAGGCCTCACCATCAGCATGGGGGTTTCCAGTCTGCCGTTCAATGCTGCTGCCATGTTCCCGTCACCGGTCATGCAGAAACTGGCCAGGGATTTTTGTGAGGACAAAACAGGATCGCTCATCGGGTGCTGGGCCATAACAGAGCCGGATCACGGATCAGACTGGAGTCTTGGCGGCAATAAGCCCAAGTGCGGGCCTTCTGTGACTGCGGTATTAAAAGGAGATGAATATATTGTCAATGGCGAGAAGTCCGAATGGATATCCAACGGAACCATTGCCACCCATGCGATGCTTCATGTAGGACTGTATCCGGAAAAAGGCATGGACGGTCAGGGTCTGGCCATCATTCCTCTGGACCTGCCGGGTATTACCCGGGGAAAACCATTGGACAAAATGGGTCAGCGGCCGCTGAATCAAGGGTCGATTATTTTCCAGGATGCAAAGATCCACAAAAAATATATGGCGGTGCCCAACCCGGATTTTCTGAAAGCAACAGCCGGTAGAGGGCTGGCCAATGTCAACGGTGGGATGGGAATTGTATTTGCCGGTCTTGCAAAGGCTGCCTATGATGAAGCCTACCGATATGCCAGAAAGCGAGTGCAGGGCGGTGTGCGGCTTTTTGAACATAAAAATATTAAATTAAAACTGATGCAGATGTTTACGCAGGTGGAGGCGGCCAGAGCAAACGCCCGGCGAATGGCAATGTATAACCTTGCAAACCCCATGAGCCCATCCGTCGTCCATGCAGTGGCGGCCAAATGCCTGTCTACGGAAACCGCTACGAATGTGGCCAGCGACGCCATGCAGATCTTTGGCGGATATGGCCTGGCAAAGGAATACCCCATTGAAAAAATGTTCCGGGATGCCCGGGCCAGCATGATTGAAGACGGGGTCAATGAGGCCCTGGCGATCAAAGCGACAGAGTTTATGTAATGCCAGCAATGCCAGTTGGTAACAGACGGGGATTGTTTTTGATA
Organism: Desulfobacterium sp.; assembly: GCA_013824585.1. Taxonomy (GTDB): domain Bacteria; phylum Desulfobacterota; class Desulfobacteria; order Desulfobacterales; family SURF-7; genus QZKS01. The sequence continues at coordinate 1,582 of PNOB01000406.1, forward strand.
TGCCAGTGTCGAACTCAATTCCCGTCCTTCTTCTATTTTTATTAAGCTTCTATCATCTGAAAAGGAACCTAACATGAAGACACTCACAAACAAGGTTGTTGCAATTACAGGAGCTGCCTCAGGTATCGGCCAGATGTTGGCTGTCAATCTATCTGCCAGAGGGTGTGAAGTTGCCATATCGGATATCGATGCAAATGGTCTGCAACAAACCGCAGCCATGGTGGAAAAACAGAATGGAAAAGTCAGTATCCATGAAGTGGATGTCGCCCGGCAGGATAGTGTTGAGCATTATGCGGCAGACGTTGTAACACAGCACGGCCGGGTAGACATGATCATCAACAATGCCGGTGTGTCTCTGGCCCAGAGTGTTGAAGATGTAACCTATTCAGATTTCAACTGGCTGATGGGGATCAATTTCTGGGGCGTAGTGTATGGTGTAAAAGCTTTTCTGCCCTATCTGCAACAACAGCCGGAAAGCCATATTGTGAATATTTCCAGCATAAACGGTTTTATCACCTGGCCCAATCATGCTCCCTATTGTGCGTCCAAATTCGCAGTTAAAGGTTTTACGGAATCCCTGTGGCAGGAGCTGCGGCACACAAACATCCGGGTATCCTGTGTGCATCCGGGAGGAATTAAAACCAATATTGCGCGTAATACTAGATTTTACAGATCTCCCGGCAGCAAAATGACCCATGACCAATGTGTTGAAGCCTTTGACAAGATCGCCGGAACTTCCTCAGATAAGGCGGCACAACAGATCATCGCCGGTATTCTGAAAAACAAACAGCGGATACTGGTCGGCCCGGATGCCTATCTGCTGGACGTATTGACGCGACTGTTCCCGGTGAAGTTTGTGAAATGGATGGCGATAGTGGCCGGGCGTAAATAATCTTTTACTTTCCCATCACACGGAAATGAATAAAATAAGATCCCGGCATTATTTTTTCTCCCCTGTCCGTTGCATTGAAATATCTTTTTGCCTGTTCTTCAGGGGATACATTTTCCATCAACACAAACCCGAGCTGTGAAACCTGTTGGGGGAAAATATCCGGATCAAATGTGGACAAAATGGGTTCGCCGCGTCGTTTTGTGTAACGCTTCAAATCGTTAACTGTTTTATGATCCTGATGAGAATAATGTTTTTCCGAAATTGCATAATCAAAAACAAGCTCCGATTCCAGACCAGCACATGACTGGATGGATGTCAGGGTTTTAAAAACAGCCGGCTGCGAAATATAGTGAACCGTGCCGAGCCATGAGAAGAATGCAGGGCTTTTGGGGTCATAAGATGATCTATCCAAAGCCTCACAAATGTTCTCTTTTTCAAAATCTACTGGAACAAATTCATGATTTTCCGGCAGGCACAGGTTTAACTCTTTCACCCGGGCTTTTTTTGCCTGCTGGGTTGCCGGATGATCCAGTTCATAGATATTGATTTTTCCGTCAAGATCACTTCTCCGCAATGCAAAAGAGTCTAGACCCGCTCCGATGATCACATACTGCCGGATGCCTGAATCCAAGGCTTCTCGCAGCTTGTCCTCCGCATACCGGGCTCTTGCCAGCACCTGCCGGCGTATGGGATC
>PNOB01000407.1 GCA_013824585.1 Desulfobacterium sp.
CACATTACGACTTTGCCCAGGGTTATTCCGCATTCATAAACGACTGCGAGTCTATTTCAGATATGATTGAAAGCTGCTTTCAAAGTGATATTGCTTTGTCCGGATAATCTCCTGGGCAATTGAAAATGCAAAGGCTAAATAAAAAGCAAAAGGTTTATCTCAATGATAATTCAGCGGAGAATTCCGGTTGCCTGAACAAGACCAGGCTTCCCGTTCAAAAAAGGTTTTTCAAACAGATGCCTTGGATTACAAGAAAGGCGCTTCTGTAAAAAAAGAACTCAGTATCTCGTTAAAGCCAAGGGCCAACTCCGTTTCTTCAATCTCTTTTTGATCAAACCATCTCAGACACTGCCCTTCATGAAGCGTAATGCGTTCAATATCCAGATTGCTCTTTTTCCAGAATGTGTATTCGATCCGATCCGGAAATTCCATAACGGAAAAAAGTGAAAAATTTTCCAGCTCCAATTCCATCTCTTCTCTCATTTCCCGAACAATGCACCTCTCCGGCGTTTCATCGGGTTCAACATGACCTCCCGGAATATCCCACATGTTTGGGAAAGGAATTGTGGGGATATTATCTCTCAGGAATAACAGAACCTGATGATCATCATTGAAAAAAATAACACTGCAACCTTTTCGTTTCATGACTTCCTTGTCGTTAAAAAAGTGCGCCCCACCTGCCCTGATCTGTTTCCGGGTCAGGACCGGTTCTTGTCCAGGACTTTCCGGATGGCTTCCGCGATTTCACTTCTTGAAAAAGGTTTCATAACAAACTCCTGAATTCCAATGGCATTCGATTTTTCAGGTGTGATCAACTGGCTGTATCCGGTGCATAGAATAATGGGAATATCCGGTCTGATTTTGATCAGCTCTCTTGCCAGTTCAGCTCCTGTCATACTGGGCATGGTCATGTCCGTGATAACCAGATCAAATTTTTCCGGTTTTTTCCGGAAAGCCGATAAAGCCTTTTTGCTGTCTGTTGAAACCGTTACATTATATCCAAGCCGTTGCAGGATGCGTCTGTTTGCATCCACAACAACCTCTTCATCATCCACAAACAGGATGTTTTCATTTCCGGTTGGGGTTTGAACCGAAATACTGGGTTTCAATGCAGAAATTGTGCCATCATCGATTATAGGTAAATAGATTTCAAATGTTGAACCTTTCCCTTCTTCACTTTCAACTGTAATGAATCCATCATGATGGATCACCACTCCATGTACAACCGATAACCCAAGCCCTGTTCCCTCTCCCGGTCTTTTGGTTGTAAAAAACGGATCAAAAATACGATCCTTTATTTCCGGTTTCATTCCACATCCCATATCGCTGACCGATAACCGGACATACCTTCCCGGACGCATATCGGATTGAGCTAAAGGTTCATCCAGATATACATCTTCGACTTTTATCTTGAGTTTGCCTCCTTCAGCGGTCATGGCATGGGCAGCATTGTTGCAGAGATTGATGACCAGTTGCTGAATCTGGGTTGAATCCGCAAGAATTACACTTATATCTTCAGAAATATCCTGCTGCATGACGATTGTTGCAGGAAGCATTGCCCGCAGCATTCTGAGTGTTTCTTTTACAATGGAGTTGATCCGGATTGGTTTTCGCTCAATCTCCGATTCCCTGCTGAATGTAAGGATCTGCTCAACAAGATCTTTTGCCCGGTGACTACCCTTGAGTACCTGCATCAGAGAATATATGGAGTTGCTGTCTTTCGGCAGATCATCAATGGCAAGTTCCGTATTTAACAATATGGATCCCAGAATATTATTAAAATCATGGGCAATTCCGCCAGCCAGAGTGCCGATGGCTTCCATCTTCTGCACATGGTGAAGCTTTTTTTCCAACCGGACCTTCTCTTCTTCTGCACGAAGGCGATTTGTAATATCCGTAATAATGGAAATAAAACCAATGATATTTCCCTTGTTATCTTTTTTATAATTCCAATCCGATTGCGTGTTAATGATGCGACCATCTTTGGTCAGACATTTGTTGAGAAAAGGAATACGAGTCGGTTGTTCCCGTACAAGCGTGGCCAGGAATTCTTTCATTTCCTGTTTTTCCTTTTCCGACACCAGAAGATCAAAAAGAGGTTGTCCGATCAGTTCCCCGCTTTCATATCCAAAAATATTATATAATGCTGAATTGGCAAATGTTATTATTCCTTTTGTGGTGATCTCCTGGATTCCATGGGGTATGGTTTCAACAAGTGTCCGATACCTTTTTTCACTTTCGCGCAGCGCTTCTTCCACCCGTTTTCGATAGGTGATATCAATGGAGGTAATAATCGCACCGCCGGGAAAGGGAGATATCCGGATATGAAGAAACCGTCCGAAATACGCCTGATCCGTGAACTCTTTTGGGATACCGGATTTAATACACTCCTTTAATTCGCAGAGCATGTCGATTTTATGCTTCCCGGCATAATCCTTATACATGATATCACCGATATTCGGCAGCCGGCTATCGGATTGACCTTTTGCCAGATTGTAACCGGTGATCCGCAATTCATTATCAACAATAACGGTCTCAATCGGATTATTTTCAAAAAGCGCACGGTATCGTTCTTCACTCTCCCGGAGAGCTTTCTCTATGCTGTTGCGTTCTTCGATCTCCTTTTTCAGCTTTTCATTTGCCTGAAGCAGTTCAATGGTTCTTTCATGCACATGCTGCTCCAATTTTGCATGTGCCTTGCGAAGCTCCTCTTCGGCCTTCTTTCGATCCGTCAGATCCCTTGCAAAACTATTGATACCCGTCAGTTGACGATTCTTATCATATCGAAAATTAATGGCCCAAAGCATATTATGTATTGAATTGGTGCTCAAATTAATCTGGCGTATCTCATAATTCACATTGCGCACCTGATTGCTTATCCACCCTTGAAAATCACTGACCGCCGTATCCCGATCCTCTGAGTGAACAAATTCAAACATGGATCGGCCGACACACTGATCCATGCCGACGCCGAAAATCCTTTCCGCCACATGATTCACATAAATAAAATTCCCCTTTCCATCCAATTTTGCGATCAGGACATCTGTTTCTTCAACCAGTTCCCGGAATCGGGCCTCACTTTCCTGTAATGCTTCCTCAGCCTTTTTCCTCCACATCATTTCTCTTTGTAAAACAGAGTGAGAATCCAATTGATG
>PNOB01000408.1 GCA_013824585.1 Desulfobacterium sp.
GAAAGACCCACCGGATAAAACCGCTTTCACATCAACGACCGGATACCCCATCAGCGACCCGCTCTCAAACGATTCCATGACCCCCTTTTCAATGGCAGGGATAAAAGAATCGGGAATGATATCCCCCGATATTTTTGACTGGAAAGAATTCCCTTTCCCTCTCCCAAGGGGCAGCAGGTGTATCTTAACTTCACCAAAATGGCGTTGACCTGCCACCTCACGATCAAAAACAACTGTTGCTTCCGCCTGTTTACGGATGGTTTCCCGATAAACAACCTGAGGTTTTCCAACATTTACACTGGTATTGAACTCCCGTTTCATTCTGCTGACAATAATTTCAAGATGAAGCTCCCCCATACCGGATAGAATCGTTTGCCCGGTATCCTCATCCTGTTTTACCCGAAGCGTTGGATCTTCGGCCATGTATTTTTCCAGAACCTGATCCAGCTTTTCCTGATCAGAATGGGTTTTCGGCTCCACGGCAATGGAAATAACTGGTTCATAGAAATCCATTTTTTCAAGCAGGATTGGAAAGTTGGGATTGCAAAGCGTCTCACCGGTTGAAGAGTCTTTTAATCCAATAACCCCGACAATGCTGCCGGCTCCGACTTCATCGATCCGCTCTCTTTTATTGGCATGCATCAGGAGAATCCGGGACAATTTTTCTTTCTGATTGCGCGCCGGGTTAAACACCTCTGCACCGGCTTTCAATATGCCGCTGTAAACCCTGACATAAGACAGCTTACGGCCTTCAATCATGGAAACCTTAAAAATCAGGGCTGCCAGCGGCCCTTTATCTTTTGCAGCACATTCAACCGTTTCATCCGTACCTGGAATAATCCCCTTGATCGGCGGGATATCCACCGGGCTGGGCAGATAATCCACAATTCCATCCAGGAGTGGTTGAATTCCCTTATTTTTCAAAGCACTCCCACAAAAAATGGGTACAAGCTTCAACCCGATTGTCGCGTTGCGAACTCCCTGAACAAGCGCTTCCTCGCTGATGTCGGCTTCGGAAAGAAAGGCCTCCAGGATGCCATCATCAAAATCGGAAAGAGCCTCAATCAATTTATCCCGATATTTTTTTGCCTCTTCCCGGAGATCATCCGGGATCTCTTCGGTCAGATAATTCGCTCCCAGGGTTTCATCATCCCAGACAATCTTCTTCATTCGGATGAGATCAATCACACCGCTGAATGTGTCTTCCTGACCAACAGGCAGTTGCAGAATAAGCGGTTCTGCATGCAACCGATCCTTTATCATTGCCACCGTACCGAAAAAATCCGCTCCGATCCTGTCCAGTTTATTGATAAAAGCAATTTTCGGCACCTTATATTTATCCGCCTGACGCCAGACTGTTTCCGATTGCGGTTCCACACCCCCAACCGCACAAAACACACCCACCGCACCATCCAATACCCGGAGAGAACGTTCCACCTCAATGGTAAAATCAACATGCCCCGGGGTATCGATGATTTGAATGTCCCGATGGTTCCACTGACAGGTTGTAACCGCAGAGGTTATTGTAATTCCGCGTTCCTGTTCATCCGGCATCCAGTCCATAACCGCTTCACCATCATGGACCTCACCAATCTTATAAGAACGCCCTGTATAATACAGAATCCGTTCGGTTACAGTTGTTTTGCCTGCATCGATATGTGCAATGATTCCAATATTTCGTATATTATTAATTTTTGTATTTTTCATCTTACAATAATCATATCTGCTGATAACGGGAAGGTTAAATCAATATGACCGGCCAATGTCTGTGACTCACGACCCTCGATTAATATTTTTACGCGTTGAACCTGCGGAATGTTCAAAGCAATTGAGTTTACGATTGAATACACTGTCAGCAATTCTGTCTGACTTCCTCCGGGATGTTTTTCTCTGATGGTATCTGAAAAATCAATAAAAGCCGTGCCATCCTTTGATAGATAAAATGCATTCAGGGTTGTATCACCTGGGATTGTACGTACCAGGTTGCCTCTCGGACCCTGAATCAAATCGTTGATAATGGTTTTACCGATCTCCAAAGGATCCTCTGAGACGAACAGTATCCTTTCCTCTGAGACCAGATAAGAATTTTTCTCATCTGAGAAATAGAGGTAGACTGTTTTTTTATTTTTTTTTGGAACTGGAGCCGGCTTTTGTGAAACCATCTTCGGTATCATTCTGGAATCCACATCATTTTTTTCAACATATCGGATAAACAGCAGATATCCTGCTCCGGCCATGCATATGAATGAAGCGGTTATCACAATCCAAAATAATAAACGATTCGTTGCCATTGTTATTGCCTGTTATTACAAAGATAAAAAAAAATCCAGCCTGAAATCGATTGTGCAATCCCTTACAGGCTAAAGGATCTGAATCTTTAAGACAAACCCGGCCTGATGTCAAGAAGAGATGCGCACTGCCTGCTCCCATTGTGCCAATACGTTCAAGGCCTCCCGAATTGAAACAGAATCAACACTTGCATGAACAATGCTGAAAAATACCAACCCATCCAGTGGAAATTACCCAAAAAGTTAAAAAAAAGATTTCCTTGGCATTCATCCAAACTCATGATACGTATGATTGGTAATGGATAAGATAATCAACAGCACATATTTTTACAAGGCAAGCCATTCAAAAAAAGAAGACAATTATGATAACAAGCCTCAAATTATCATACCAAATTAAGACACAAGAACCTGCCATTACACGTTCTACTGTTTTTCAATCTCCGGTAACATGAGCCAAAAATAACCAAATGGAAAAATCAACCCCTTCTGAAAAAAGTACGAATCTGATTGCCGATTGGCAAACCCTGCAAAGGATATTCATTCGACCGGAAAATGATGCGACCCAGGCCACATTATTGAAATATATGGATCAGATTCTTTTCGGACTTCAGGATTTTCTCAAAAAACATGTTGGAATCACGGAAGAAATCAGCCTAAAAGAACTGTCCGACAACTACAAGGAAACCAGAATCAGCAAAAATCCGGAAAAAAAACTGGCTGATGTTATCACGGACCTTATCAAAAATATCGCTCCAAATGCAGTCAATGTAGCTTCACCCTACTTTATCGGTCATATGACCTCTGCAATTCCTTTTTTTATGGTTCATCTGAAAACCATTGTCGCAGCACTGAATCAGAATGT
>PNOB01000409.1 GCA_013824585.1 Desulfobacterium sp.
ATCCGGTTGACAGCTTTTGCTTCGGATAAATCATTATCCACGGTTCCGGTGCCATGCAGATTGATATAGTCAATATCAGACGGTGAAAGCGACGCATCTTCAAGGGCTTGCAGCATGGCGTTTACAGCGCCTTCGCCTTCCGGATGCGGTGCTGTCGGATGATACGCATCACAGGACAGACCGGCACCGAGAATTTCAGCATAGGCGGTTTCCGGTACATTCTCGCCGGCTTCCAGGAGCAAAGCCGCAGCGCCTTCGGAAACGGTCATACCCTTCCGGTTCAGATCAAACGGTCGTGAACCGTTTGGGTCAATGAGCTGGAGAGAATGAAATCCAAAATAGGTGAACCGGCACAGGGAGTCTGATGCAATTGCCAGGACTTTTTTTGCCCTGCCGGAGCGGATCAGCTCAAGAGCCATTTTGAGAGCAGCCGTTCCTGAAGAACAGGCTGTGGAAATCGTGATGACCGGGCCAATGCATTTCAGTTGCCCGGCAATATAGTCGGCAACAGAGCCTGCGGCATGGTATCGGTATTTTTTGGGGTCTTGTTCATTTTTCCGTAAGAGTTCTTCTGTGGATGACATGCCTCCTGTGGAGGTTGCCATGACAATAGCATCAACATTTCCCTGGTTGGTTTTCATCGCATCTGCTGCTGCAATCATGGCAAGATGGTGGGTTCTCGGGAGATCATCGTCAGGAAAAAATTGATTGACTTCTCCTGTGGGAAGGATGGTTTCTGAGTGAAACAGCCGTAAGGGTTTGATCGCCTGATTACCGGTCCGGATAAAATGCTGTATCTCATGATATCCGGTTCCAACAGGAGTGATAATCCCGATTCCGGTAATAAAGGTTCTTACCTTCATTAATGGGAGCTCTTTGGGCGGTTCTGATCGATAAAGCCGGCAAGTGTTCTCAACGATCTGAACACTTTTTCCCCGAGTTCTTTATTGTCAATAACCACGGAATAATCTTTTTCGATCATCATGACCAGTTCCAGCACATCGATGGAATCGATTCCGAGATCTCCTCCGACAAGCTGACCGTCAACATCAAAATCACCAGGGGTTACATCCATCAGGTTCAGTGTTTCAATCACCTTTTCTTTCAATTCATTCAGAAGGGTTTCCATTTTTCATCCTGTATATATAAAAAATTTTGATTATTTGAATTCTGCTGAGCGGTTGAACTGATACCATATGAAAGTGTGATCTATCAATATTTTTCTTGCTGGTCATTCTTGGATTAGTTGCAGTATCGGTATTGAATTTTTTTCTACCTTGTATTAGGGTTCGTTAACAATAAATCAGGATAACCGCATTTAGGATGGATATGATCCATGATCTCCAGATTGAAAGCCTGATCCCTCATCGGGACCGGATGAAATTGATTGAAACCATTGTTTCTGTCGACCATGAGAAGGCGATTTCAATAGCAACCGTCAATGAACTGTGGCCATTATATCAGGATGGCGCGGTCAGTCCGATTGTTCTGATTGAGCTGGTAGCTCAGACAGCAGGGATCTGCATTGGCTGGAAAGAAAAAATGGAGAACAATTTTCAGGACGGAGGCAAGGGATGGATTGTGGGAATCAAACAGGCGATTTTTCATGTGGATGAGCTTCCGGTATTTTCACAGATTATCACCTGTTCGGAGGTTGAGTTGAAGCATCGTAATTATGCTGTTTTCCGGGGTACATCCACCATTAAATCCATTACAGCAGGAGAGATCAACATACAGGTTTTCCGACCGGATTGAGAGAAAAAGATTCTGGAAAACATAATTTTATTTCAGGAGACAGGGAATGGATCAGAATGAAACAAAGGTAGCCATCGTAACTGGTGGAAGCAAGGGTATCGGACGGGCCATTGCACTTGAACTGGCAAGGAACCAATATCATGTGATCGTGAACTATAAATCCGATACCGCCGGTGCGGACGAGACTGTCAACATGTTGAAGAAGGAAGGGTTTTCCGGTGAAACATCACAATTTGATGTTTCCGATGTTCAGGAATCCAAAAAGGCCTTGGATCAAATCATATCCCGGTTTAAAAATATTGATGTGCTGGTCAACAATGCCGGTATTGCTGCAGATGGATTGTTTGTCATGATGCCTGAAAAAGACTGGGATGCTGTGATTACCACAACGCTGAAAGGATTCTACAATGTAACAAAACCAATAATCAAAAGGATGATTCCCAAGAAAAAAGGCTCCATTGTATCCATATCGTCGGTTGCCGGTCTGATCGGAAACCGGGGGCAGGCCAATTATTCTGCTGCCAAAGCCGGCCTGATCGGTGCCAGTCGCTCGATTGCCGCAGAAGTTGCACGTCTGGGAATCCGGGTGAATGTTGTTGCGCCTGGATTAATCCAGACAGACATGATAAAGGAAGCTCCGGTCGATGTGATCAAAAAGATGATTCCAATGGCCAGGATCGGGCAGCCGGAAGAAGTTGCAAAGGTTGTCCGATTTTTATGTTCAGATGATGCTTCCTATATTACAGGCCAGGTGATATCGGTTAATGGCGGGATGGTTTAAGGGGGTTGGCCGGTTGGCCCGTTTGCCCGTTGGGCCGGTTAGCCGGTTAGCCGGTTAGCCGGTTAGCCGGTTAGCCGGTTAGCCGGTTAGCCGGTTAGCCGGTTTGCCGGGAAAGTGGATCTGGATTTTGACCATTACCGTATGCTTTGAATGTTGTTTGGTTCCGGCTGCGCCGGGTTAAGAGCTGTACTATGAAACGGTTTTTCTTTTTTACGATAATGAGTGGTTTTTTTGTTCTGTTTTCAGGATGCCTGTCTTCTGCATGGGCAGTCACGCTGGAACAGATTCAGAAGGAGGCTGCGGGGGTTTTTTCTGTACGTGCTGAATTTATACAGGAAAAACATATGAAGATTCTGGCAAAACCGCTTGTTTCAACCGGCGTGATGCTTTTTAAAAGTCCGAAATCCGTCCGCTGGGAATATTTTCAGCCGGTAAGGAGCATCCTGATGATGGATAACGGCAGGGTGAAACGGTTTATCGAGGGGGAAAACGGGCTTGTGGAGGATTCTGGACCTGCGAAAGAGATCATGCAGTTTGTCCTTCAGGAGATCACATACTGGTTGAAAGGGCAGTTTGACAGCAGCTCCAATTTTACCACAACACTGAAGGGT
>PNOB01000410.1 GCA_013824585.1 Desulfobacterium sp.
GTATGTGGTTGGCTTTTTTTTGCTTTTCTTCCTCATGGGTTGGCACCCCACTCCGAATAAAACAGATCTACAAAAGGCGGCAATGAAAACAGCTCCCGCCATTACCGAGTCATTGAACTGAAGTGATATTGTATTAAAAAAAAGCGCCCCATCTGTTTATTGATCCTTAAAACAGATGGGGCGTATGTTCCGTCAGTTGGTGTCTTTATCCCCCCATCATGTTCGCCGAGAACAAAACACCATCAATAAATCACCAAAGCATCAGCGCAACGGTTTCAGCTCAACTCGGCGGTTTGCAGCACGTCCTTCCACCGTATCGTTTGCTGCAGCAGGATTTTCCATTCCATAGCCTTTGGCAGCCATGCGGTTTTTGGCAATCCCTTTGGAAATAAGATAGTCCATCACAGCCTGAGCGCGTTTTTCGGAAAGCGTCTGGTTATACTTTGCTTTGCCTACATTATCCGTATAACCTTGAACTTCGAGTCTCAGATCCGGATTATTAACCATCACAGTCGCAACCGCATCCACATTTTGAACGGATGAAGCGAGAATGACTGTTTTTCCCGTGTCAAAACGGAGATCCTTGATCACCCAGCAGCCGCGGGCATCAACATTGGCCTCAAGAGGTGTTCCCGGGCACTGATCCTTATCATCGGTTATGCCGTCTTTGTCAGTGTCAACCGGGCAGCCTTTTTCATCCACGGTAACGCCTTTTTTTGTATTCGGGCAGGCATCTCTGGAATCGACCACACCGTCGCCGTCACTGTCCAGTTCCACTGCTGCTGCAGGTGCTGCTGCTGCTGTCAATGCGCAGCCTTTCTCGTCCACTTTCACACCTCTTTCCGTTCCAGGGCATTGGTCTTTATCATCGGTCACGCCATCATTATCGCTGTCAAGAGGGCATCCCTTGGCATCCACTTGGACCCCTCTGGGTGTACCATTACACATGTCCGAAGCGTCCATCACACCATCTCCGTCAGAATCCTGATCAACAACAACCTCTTCCTGAACAGCGGCTATCGCCTCTTTTTTTCCGCCAAAACTGAATGCAAGACCTAGGGTATATAGAAGGTTGTTCTGTGTATCATCAAAAGAAATCAGATGGCGCACATCCCCTCTCAGGGCAACTTTATCTGTCACATAATACTTGATACCGCCACCATAATTCGCCATGAAATCCGTATCTGTTCCCACATTTTCCCCATCAAAGGTGATGGCACCCAGGCCTGCTGCCACATAGGGAACAAAGGCGGTTTTGGTTGTTAAATTGTAAAAAAGGTCGAGATGGACAGGATATGCATCAACGTCAACATCCACCAGTCCGGCTTCCGTATCGGTCTTATTGACAAAAAATTCCGTCCCAACATGATCTGTGAGCAAATACCCCAGACCCAGTCCGAATGTCCACCCATGGTCTAATTCCGTATTTAAATCAAAGGGGTCCTGGTTCCCTTCAAATGCATGCCCACCGATCATGGGAGATATAAAAAATTCCCCTTTGGCTGCTCCGCATTCTCCGCTTTGGGAAAATCCCAGAAGCCCCAAAACCATCACTGTACATAACAACATTTTTTTGATCATTTTTTTCTCCTTACATTAATTATAATATGAAATGTCAAATCTGACACAAACAAGATCGCAATAATTTTGGATTCGCGCGATTATACTTCAGGATATCCATATTTTCAAATCAAAAATACATAACACCCAAATGATGAAACAATTGGCAGAAAATTTATCAATTTTGTTGCTTGTTTAATAATTAATTCACTATTTTATGAATCAGACTCACCATATCCGGAACAAACATACAGGACAACCGCAAGCATGACAACATAGAATCCAATATAGACATTTTGGCCGAAGATTGTTTCCGTAAGACCGAACTGCATGAATGCCGCAATCAGATACAGTCCTGCAAACCCGGCATCATGTTTGTCCGGGGTTATCCTGATCTTTTGGATAATCGCATAAACCGGAACAAGGAACATTGCAAATAAAGAAATCAGACCTAAAATGCCGCAATCCGACAGTACGGATAGATATGCACTGTGGGGCTGGTGATATATTCTGATGATTTCGCTCCGCTCGCCCCGGTCTATCATCTGATGGGAAATCGACTTGAAGCTGCCGGGGCCGGCTCCCAGAAAAGGATAGTCAAGAAAAATATTCCAGGCTGCCAGCCAACCTTCCATCCGTTCTGAAGCACTGCCTTCTTTCGCATGGCGGCTATCATACTCCATGACCTCCTGATAGGTTTCCTGAAGCCGCTGGGAGATTTGCGTCTGTGGAGTTTTGTACAATATCATTGCAACTAGAAAAATTCCGATGAAGATCCCCATCCATGTCCGGAACCTCAAATCCCGGTAATACTGAACCAGCGTAATGATAAGGAGAACGGGAATGGCAATCCATGCACCACGGGTACCGGATAGAATACTCGCCACGAGCCCCAAAAAAAATGCGCACCAAGGGCAGATAGCCCAGAAAAAACTCTTTTTCCGTTGAAAAAAATGGACCCCTGCCAGACTCATGAATGCCATTGTAAGGGAAATATCCCCAAAAGCAATGGAATGATAGGAACCGGAAACACGCTCACCCGGATGCAGAAAAACACCGGCAACAATAGCATAAATGCCAGAAATTACAGCCCCTGAAACAACAGAATACCACATCATACTGATCGGCAGGCGCGTTTTTCGAAACAGAAAAAAAACAGGAACAACAAACAGCATCCGCGATTGATGCTCAATATATTTGAACCGAAGATCTTCCAGATTGCCCATAATACCGTTGATGGTAAAGGAGAACAGGTAAACTAAAAAATAGGAAGCAAAAGCCCACATGACCATTTTTTCATGGGAAGAGATGGAAAGCCGCTTTTCTCTGAAAAAACACAATGGAAGCCCGAACAGGGTTAATACAATAAGCAGTATGGAGCACGAGTGCTCAAACAGGTTACTCAATAAGGGGAACAGCAGCACATTTGCATAAACAAAATTCTGTATGGATCTGTTATATTGCATAATCGTAGAAAAGCTCCTGAGCCAATGATCATTCGACGCCTGCTTATCATCCGCATGGTGATAACGCAAGTATTTCCTTGACATCAAAGCAGGGCTTCTCTACAAGGCTACAGGGTAAACT
>PNOB01000411.1 GCA_013824585.1 Desulfobacterium sp.
ATGTTCATCGATTTTCCAGGTTAGCGGGTCATACGCATCCAGTGCCTGAAGCAAGCAGCCGCATCCTCTGATATTGATGTCAAGAATGCTTCCGATGGTCTCTTCATCATTACAGGTTGCTTTGGCCGGTATGAAACACTTGATTCGTTTTAAAGAACGGATATACCGCTGCTCCACCTGTTGAGGATATTGTAAAAAAAGCAGGTCAAAAGGAGCTGGGAGCGATTGTAAAATTTTTGACTTAAAAGCAAAAATAATTCCGTTGCATAAATATTTTACAATGATCTGTTTTTCCAAAGCCGGTTTTTCAAGGAATTTATCAAATGATTGGGGGGTTGCAATAATCAGGTACTCTTCGGGCTTCATGCCGATAAACGTACTTTTGCTGGTTACCGCCAGATTCTCTGGTTTGACATGGAGGCGAATTCCCATTTCCAGTCCAAAGTGAAGAATCGGACTGGAAGATTTTGTAAGACGGAGTTCGGGTTTCCCTTTTTCGGTTTTTTGTCCTTTGATTTTCTGAGAGGTTTTTTCATCCTTTCTTTTCAGGGTTTCGATCAGGATATTCATCAAAGGGGAATCGATCTTTTTTTTCTGGTCTTGTTCAGAAGTAAAAATTTCGATGTTTGCATTTTCCCATCCGATAATTTCATATGCAGCCTCTTCATTTTTCCGTATACCGGTTCTGGCTGCAATCAGCTCGCCCTTTTGAAAGTACAGGTAGCCCACCATCCGGTTCTGTCGGACTCTCAAATAACAGGTTTTGGCTTCCATCTCGACCATCTGGAGAAAGGAAGGCAGGCTGATATCCTGGATTTGTCCGGTTCTGTTGATCTCCAATATTTTCATTACTGTATCGATGAGAAGTTTTGTATCAACTGGCTTATTGAGGTATTCCGTGATCCCCGGGTATTCAATCTTCAGTCCTGACATCGGGTTGCCGGCACTTGTGATGGCAATGCCAGGGAGTTCGGGAAATGATTTTTTGATGTGGTGAAGCAGCTCAAGGATATTTTTATCTGGTTGACTGAGGTCAACAATGACAAGATCCGGCCGGATGCTGGAGCAGATTTCAAGTGCCTTTTCATCATTTTCGGCAATCAGCACCTGGAAAAAATCATCGTATTCTCCCAGTGCCTTGGACAGGATTTCTCCGGATAGAGCGTCTATTCCAATGATTAAAATATTTTTCATGAAGATTTGATCCCTATCCAAGGTACTGGTTTTATGAAATGCGGTTTTGTAAAGGCAAGCGCAATCAATGATTCAATTATAATTGGAGTTTTTCCGAAATTTTTTTGTATGCCAGCAGCAGTGAACGATCATCTTCTGTGCGGCATGTTCGATTGGATGATAACCTGAGCGAATATTCTATTTATAATAAATATGAGGGGGTATGTCAAGGCAGAGATTCACTGCTTATATATGAAACCCGAATATTATAAAATAATCAATAATCAACAATTAATGGTTAATTGTTAAGTTAGCGCTTATGCCCTCAAGGGGGGAATTGGTTGAATATCAGTGTGCCGTATCTGGTTCCTGACGACATCGATGAATGGTTTCCGTCTGTTTTTCTGTCATTATTTTTGCTTTTGGCCGGAATGGAATGGTCAATTGCATCAGGAGTTTGATGATTGAAAAATAGATCAGCAAGGCCAGATTCCGCAGGTCAGCGGCAGGACTTTTCAGGCTGAAACGAGGCAGCATCCAGAACATCAGGTCAGCGACTTTTACCGGGCATCCTTTGATGTGGATCGTTTTTCCGGCTTCGAGCTTTCCGGAAACTCCGGCACAGGTTCCGATCAGGGCGACCGGCTCACCTGGATGAATCACATCTCCGTCATAATATCCCATGACGATTCCACCTTTTTTTGCCTGTTTCAGGTTGCCTTCAAATTTTTTCTCAGCCGTTCCCAGGACGCCTTTGATACTGCATACGCAGCCGCCATAACAGGGATTGCCGGAATTTTTGTTGATCCCTTCGTAGAATTTGATTGGCGTATCCAGTTCATGCAGGTTCTGGAAGGGCGAATAGATCGGTCTGGTCCGGTTTGCCAGTTCATCAATCGTGATATCACCACTGACCTCAATATCCGTAAGGGCAAGGGAACCATATCCGCGATCTCTTGCTTCGACAAGAAATCGTACCTTTTCCGGATCATAATTCATGATATGGGAAGCCACCACATCGGATGCAACAGGATCATTGGCTATGATGATCGCACCCAGGTGCTCAGGATAGGGGCTGGATTCAAATCCCCGGCCAATGGTGATTGCATCGGTGACAATGAGATGGGGATACCCGATTTCAAGCAGATCCACAATTTTTTCATGGAGCCGGTCATCATGATAGAGAAAGCGCTCCTTGTGCGTGGAGATGCCGATGTTCAGTTTCAGGGCATTGGTAAAATCCGTAACAATGTGAAATTTGAGTTTCGGCATCCATATTTTGTAATCCGCTTCATACAGGGATTTGGCCAGAAGAAGGGTTTTATGAAGTTTGGCCCGGTACAGGGGAACCTCCCGGGTCTGTTCTTCATTGAAATCCACCAGAGGGATCTCGATCCGTTTTGCCAGTTTGTAGTAATCGGATTCACTGAAAAACATCCGGGTGGGCAGGCCGATTCCGCCGGATTCTCCCATGGTAATGGTTTTTGCATCAAAAGTCTGCCGAAGCACACTCACCATGGCCTCCATAACCGCATGCGCAGTAAAGGAATGGTGGATATATCCCTTGTTGGCGGTCACAATATTGGGCTTGATCAATATCCTGCCTTTTGGTCTTTCTCCCAGTTCCTCCATACCTTCCCGGATGATGCCAGACAGAAGATTTACATCATATGTATCGCATTTCCGGAGAATCACTTTTCGTTTTTTCATGATTATTTTCTCCATCTGATCGTTTTATCCCACTTAAAAACTTACAGTTGTTTAAGGGAGCTAGTGTCCGATGATGATGTGCCATGTGTGATTGTTTCGAACGTTACCGATTTTTGTTCATTGTGTCAAGCTTGCAACAGCTTGCGGGTGTAATCAAAACTGTTGAATAATCGAATTATGTGGGAGCTGCTTCCAGCCGCGATATGGCTTTGTTCAAGATATCAATCAAGACAGTAC
>PNOB01000412.1 GCA_013824585.1 Desulfobacterium sp.
GAAGCGGCAATGGGTCTCTTCTTTCCAGGAACAGCTCGGAAAGCAGCACATGGTCTGCGGAATAGATACGCGTGACAGAAGAGGGCTTGTATGATTCAAGAGAACGGATTTCAGGCAGATCTCTGGTGATCGCGATCAGAATTCCACCCGGGATACCCAATATCATGCCGCATAGCACAATAAGGAATATGCGCATTCTGTTTTTTCGAAACGTTATACTGGTCATACCCTGTTCCAGAAAGTAAATTGGTTCGGCCGATATATTAGGACAGGGTTGCGGATCAGGGCAAGTTATTTATTATTTGGCAACGGATCAACTGGCCTTGGCTTGCTCTTCAATATTGGGCGGAACAGCACACAGACCGGATTCTCCCCAGATATATTTTCCGTATTTCAAATATCCACGGACATTGTTTAATCGGGCATCCTTATTTTTTTCTACGGGAATGACGTTTCCCGAAACCAAGGGCTGCAGATATTTTCCAAGCTCGGTGCATCCGCCTCCGGTTAATATAATGGCGTCAATATCCCAATCCTCTGCCCATAGTCGATCAATATCATTGGCGATGGTTTCAGCCGATTGCTGAAAAACCTGATCGCGGATTTTGGTGATGTCGTATTCCTGGCCTCTCATTTTGATAAAGCCGGATTCAACCGCATTGTAGAGACGATATAACTCGATGCTGATACCGCTTTTCTCATGAAGCTTGTTTGCAATCACCCTGAAGATTTTTGAGATACCGGTGTCCATGGTCGTGCTGCCCCGGTCAATGTACCGGAGTTTGTCAAATATGGAAAAATCCGTGGTACGGAATCCAATGTCAATAATGCCTACTTTCTGCTTGGTCAGATCCATGTTGATAATTTTCCCTTTATCATCCATGAGCAGATTGAAAAAGCTTCCCAGGGGTTGCGGCATCATCCGGACCTTTTTAATGAAGATTCGCTTGGTTGTGCTCTTTCCGTCTGTTTTATGATAGGTAACTGTATGCTGCCCGGTAAGCATTTTTGCGAATCGGGTGTTGTGTTCTTTAAAATAGGATACAGGCAGACCGGAAACAATATTGATCGGAGCATCTGAATTGGCGAATTTTCCGGTTACGGTTAATGCAAGAATCTTTACAAAATCAGTGATCAATTTTTCCTGATCCAAGGTAAATTGTTTTACATTGGACTGCTGCTCTGCATAGTCCCCTACAAAATAGGACTTGTCATCAATCGTTACATGCAATTGATCGGAGAATGAAGAATTGCCGAGATCTGCAAAAAACTGTATGTCCACTGCTTCTCCAAAAATCGACTTGAACATGATGTACTCTTTTCCGTTTGAGGCTTTTGTAAAGCCAAAACCAATATCGATGCCTAGGACTTCCATTGTTTCCTCCAGGAAAATTTAGGGTTATCATTGATAAGGATTAAGATCTTTTTGTTTGTACAGTAAAACTTTCCGCGGCATGTACAGGGTGTTTCCTGCTTTGTATCTGTAAAGAAATTCAGTATTCAGGTCAATTGGAAACAATCCGGGATATCCCGATGAATTAGCAATTATTGTGCCATTGGGCGGCAAGAATCCTGTGGTGAGAAAAGGTCTGCAATGAACATGAAGGAATTTCTACCGTTGGATTTTGGATTTACCGGATATCCATGCAGCGCTTCCATGATTGTAAAAAATTTTGCTTATTTTTTTTGGGGCATGCTGTGAAAAGATGTCACATCTTTGTTGAATGAAAATTGGACAAGTTTTTGTTTTTTTTTAAATGATGCGCCATAATCTTGACTTATAGAAGCCAATATTTTGGCTCATCCCTGTTTCAGGGACTGGAAAATGTTACATCGGGGCATTTACTCTTTATCTTTCTTGTCTTCGATCTGTTCCGGCTTTTCCGTTTCCGAGGTTGCTTTTTTGAAATTTTTGATGCCTTTACCAAGGCTGGCACCGATCTCCGGTAATTTGCCGGCTCCAAAAATGATCAGGATGATAATCAGTATAACAATGAGTTCCGACATTCCAATACCAAACATTTGATCCTCCAGTTGTTTTTAAGCTGTCATGAACATTAATTCTGCGGTAACCGATATTCATGAAGCGTGATTCGGAGCCAGAATATAACATCGGTCGAATGGGGTGTCAATCATTGAAAACATCATTGAAATCAGAATTCAATCCTGCTGCTGAAATCAAAAAAATATCCATATTTGGAATATTTTCCTTGCAAAAAATTCCACAGTTGGTTCATACCCATAAGGCAGAGCAAATCAAACCATAAAAAATGATAAAATTCAACTTGTCAGGAGAGACAGAATGAGCCGGAAAATTCGGATTGGGGCATTGATATCAGGGGGCGGCACAAACCTGCAGGCCATAATCGATTCATGTGAATCCGGAAAAATCGACGGAGAAATGGTTTTTGTGGGCACAGACAATCCATCAGCAGCAGGGTTGAAACGGGCTGAAACCCATAGGATTCCATCCTTTATTGTGGATTATGCAGATATCATCAGAACCGTGAATCATCATCCGGATCAGGCCAAAATACCAAGTGATTTTGATATGGATGAGCTTTTGCAAAAACAATCTGTTTTTCCAGGCAAAGACAACCCTGAAAAGGTAAAAAAGTTTTTAATATCCCGAGTGGTTGCGGAATCCGGGCTGCTGGAGAAGATGAAAGGATTTGATTTTGATCTGATTGTGCTTGCCGGGTTCCTGCGAAATCTGACACCCTATTTCATTGATCGCGTCAATACAGATAGGGGGCTTCCGAAGATAATGAACATCCATCCGGCACTCCTGCCTGCTTTCCCGGGAAAGGATGGTTATGGGGATACTTTTCGATATGGCTGCAAGGTTGGGGGATGTACAGTCCATTTTATCGATTATGGAGAAGATTCAGGTCCGATTATCGGGCAAAAAACCTTTCCCATAGAGCCCGGTGATACCCTGGACTCAATCAAAAAAAAGGGGCTGGAAAAAGAGTGGGAGCTTTACCCGGAATGTATCCAGTTGTATGCTGAAAACAGGCTTCACGTCGAGAGAGCTATCTTTTCTGTCGGAAACGGCAGGACATATCAGAGGAGCATTGTAACTATCCGGGAATAATTTTTTTGGACTAGACGTTGCTT
>PNOB01000413.1 GCA_013824585.1 Desulfobacterium sp.
GCCTTTAAATCTGAGAGAAGCAGGTGTGAAGGAAGAAAACCTGGAAAAAATTGCACAGGCAGCGCAGGAAGACGGTACCACGGTATAATGTCCGTGAGGTTCTTGCAGAGGATATTCTGGTTCATTTGAAGAATGCATATTAATTTATAATAAGAAAGGAGAGATCAAATGCCGGTTTTTGAAAGTTCTGAAAAATTTAATGAGGTACTGGGTGGATTTTTTCGACTGCTTGCAAATACCCCTGTAATTGCGGACAAGCTTCTGGAATCCAAATTGATCATCCGTTTCAACTATACAGATCCGGATCTTGTACTGGTGATTGACTGTTCCGGGGAAAAAATAGATGTCCGATCCGGAGATCTGGATACCAAAGTGATTGTGGATATGAAGATGAGTTCGGATATTGCCCATAAATTCTGGTTCGGGAAGGTCAACCTGACCATGGCATTGACCAGGAGACAGATGATTGCAAAGGGGCCGGTTCCCAAAATCCTGAAACTTCTTCCGGCCATCAAGCCCAGTTATGCCATGTATCCGCAGTATCTGATGGAAAATGGGTATGGCGAATACAACATTCATTAAACCTTGATATCCCGGGTCGTTGAAACGAACCGGTCATTCTTTTGAAACAGACATGAGGTGGCAATATGGAGAAAAAACAGATGGGCGGCTATGCAGGAACGATTTTGTATGTTGACCTGACAACCCGGAACATATTGAAAAAGCCGTTGGACCCCGATTTTGCCAGAGAAAACATCGGTGGGCTGGGATTCGGCACCCGGATTTTCTTGGATCTGATTCATGGAAAGCCGGATTTTGATGCATTGTCACCGGACAACCCTTTTGTTCTCATGACCGGCCCACTGACCGGGATGATGATGAACGGTGTGGCAAGGTGGACCGTATGTGCAAAATCTCCATATACTGGTTTCTGGGGTGACGCCAATGTTGGCGGTTACTTTGGAGCCGGCCTCAAATTCGCAGGATATGACGGGATTGTCATCACCGGAGCCTCGGAAAAACCGGTCTATTTGTTCATCAAGGATGATGTGGTTGAGTTGAGGGATGCCGGGCAATACTGGGGAAAAGATGTATACACGGTGACCGATTCCATGAAGGCCGATCTCAAGGGTGAGTCATCTAAAAAAGGGCAGGTGTTGACCATCGGGCCGGCAGGTGAAAACCTTGTCCGTTTCGCATCCCTGATTCATGACAAAGGACATGTTGCCGGAAGGACCGGCATGGGCACGGTATGGGGTTCAAAAAAGCTCAAGGCGATTTATGTGACCGGAAGCGGGAAGGTCACCCCAGCCTATCCGGATCGATTAAAAGAGCTTCGAAATGAACTCAAGGAAGTATATGAGGGAAGCATTTTTATTTCAGCAATGCAGTCATCCGGTACGCCTTCCCATATGGATGTGGGAATCCTTTCCGGAGATATTCCCATTAAGAACTGGCAATTGACCGAATGGGATGAGATTGATGAACTGGGACCGGCGGTTATTGAACAGAAGATCTTTGCCGGAAGCAGGACCTGTTTTGGATGCGGTGTAGCCTGTAAAAAAGAAGCGGAAGTCAAAGAAGGTCCTTTTCAGATGAAAAAGGGGCCCAGTCCGGAGTATGAAACCGTTGCCACCTTTGGTACCATGTGTATGAACTCGAGTATTGAGTCGATAGCCAAAGCCAATGAGATCTGCAACAAATTCGGCATGGACACCATTTCCTGTGGTTCAACCATTGCCTTTGCCATTGAATGTATTGAGAAGGGATTGATTACGACAAAAGATACTGACGGGTTGGATCTTACCTGGGGAAATTCAGAAGCGATCGTCAAAATGACGGAAAAGATCGGGAAAAAAGAGGGCCTGGGTGCCATACTCTGCCAGGGAAGCCAGAAAGCAGCGGATCATATCGGCAAGAATGCCCATGATTTTCTCACCACGGTAAAGGGTCTGGAATCTCCCATGCATGACCCGAGAAGTGCCCATGGCTATGGTCTGGCATACGGAGTATCGCCCCGTGGGGCCTGCCATGAGGCAAGTCTGACCTTTGAGGTGGAAGGCGGTGCCATATTTATTCCGGAGATTCCGGAACTGTCCAGTGAACTGCCCTTGGGAAGTGAAGGCCGGGCAGAACTGAATGTTGCTTCCCAGGATTATGGGATGTTTTTTTCCAATTGTGCGGTTTTTTGCAACCTGGGAGCCGGACCTCTGACCGCAACACCAGCGCTCGACATGGTGAATCATGTCACTGGATTTGATTATACCCTGGAAGATGTTTTGAAGGTCGGCCGTAGGGTCTGGTATCTGAAACGGGGCCTGACCAACTTTTTTGGAGCCCGGGCAAAAGATGACAGGCTTCCCAAACGCCTGATGACCCCGATGGAGACCGGCCCTTCGGAAGGCAGTGTACCGGACATGGATTTGATGCTCAAGGAGTTTTACCAGTTGAGAGGTCTTGACAAGGAGGGCATTCCGAAAAAGGATGTTCTGATGGATCTGGGGCTGGGCAAGTTGGCTGAACTGCTGTATCCGTAAGATGAATGGCGGATATATTCAAAAGTTGTTGATAGCCTGGGGCAGGTTAAAGCGATTGCCGGGCGGAATGGTTTGATTATTTTAATTCCGCTCACAATCGTAACCCATATTTTATCCAATCCGATTCGTTTACTTTTTCCAAATCAATAATGCGTTCTTCAAATTCTACTTTTTCAGCGGGTGTCCATTTTCCGAATAAATCAGAAAACAGTTCTCTCCTGGATGCCTTTTGATCGGCTAACAAAGTATTTTTCAGTATCAGTTTTTCAGTACGGTTCTGACTCACGTTGATTTTACACTGCTTTTTTCTTGCAGGATCAGGCAGATGGATGTTAAGGTAGTGAATCCATTCAATCCGGATAAAAACCGAACAGTTAATAAAGGAGTCCCCTATGGATTTCGGTTTGTCAAAAGAACATGCAATGCTGAAAAAAGAGGTTCGGAAATTCGTGACAGAGAAAATTGAGCCCTATGCAGATGAGTGGGATTCAAAGAACTATCTTCCAATAGAAGAAGCACTCAAACCCATGGGAAAACTGGGATTTTTCGGGTCTGTCATCCCCCAGGAATATGGAG
>PNOB01000414.1 GCA_013824585.1 Desulfobacterium sp.
CGCGGAAGGTGCGGAAGCCCTGGTTCCGCCCATTCAGGGTGTTGATGATCCATGTGTGTTATCTGCATGGGATGTGCTGAAGAAAAATCCGTTGCTGGGAAAAGAGGTTGCGATTATTGGTGGCGGGGCTGTGGGCCTGGAAACAGCTCTTTTTGTTGCAGATCGAGGTACCATCAGACCGGATGTGCTGCATTTTTTATTTGCCTATGATGCTGAACCAGTGGATAGGCTTCGGGAATTGATGTTTCGCGGAACATCCCATGTTACGGTTTTTGAAATGCTTCCCAAGGTCGGCAAGGATGTGGGTAAGTCAACCCGATGGGTTCTGTTCGGAAATCTGGAGAAATATGGGATTCAGATTCGAACCCGAGCAAAGGTGTCTTCCATAAAAAATGGGACAGTAATGTATGAGACAGATGGGAAAACAGAACAGATGAAGTTTGATCATGTGATTCTCGCATCCGGATCGCGACCGGTTAAACGGCTTTCCCAGGAAGTTGGAAAGTTAGGGATTCCTTATAAAATCATTGGCGATTGTATTCAGATCGGCAAGATCAATGATGCGATTCATGGAGGTTTTCTGGCTGCCCTGGATATATAGTTTATTATATAATAATGATCAGCCCTGGACCAGATAAATCAATTTTATCCTGATCCAGGGCTTTTTTGCGGGATTGTTCTGCCGGCTGAACCGTATCTTGGCTTTTTGTCTGCTTGAAGGATATGTGATCAACCAATACTGGTCTCCCAAATTTTGCAGTTGGATATGACTGGATTGTTTCAGTTTTTTAAAGCCGAGAGCAGACAATTCTGCCGGGTTCTGAATGGCGGCTGTCAGGCTCCCCCCTTTTTTGATTTGATCCAGCTCAAGCATCGTTGGTTGTAAGCCGAGTCTGTCCAGAATCTCATGCAGAAAAATCGATTCAGCATGAATCGTCATGGGAAAAAGTACGAATAAAATTGAGATCGTAATGTATGTGAACAATTGGTAAAAATGACGCATTATACACCTGCTCCTCATCCTTGCTTGAAAACCATTAAAAATCGATCTGGTTTGAAGGATAAATGTGAAGACCTGTATTGATTTTTACAATAACTATATTGGAAAAAGGCTTGTATGTCAACTGACCTGCTTACGCATCTTGTCTTTTAAGTATTTGATTATTCATTTTAAATTCAAATATTTCCAATGATTCTATTCTCAATGCCGCACTGCCGAGGATGTTGGCCTGTCCTGTGAAATAGGATAAATTGTCCTGTTGTTTAGGACACGCTCTGTAATATTTTCCAGTTCATGACTTGAAAAATCAGGTTTGATTTATAATCTGTGGAAATCATATAAAAAAAAATAATGAAAAAATGCCAATTCTTTGGCTTGATTCTTGAAATGATCATCTGACAAATGGTTTGCTTTTTTTACTTTCAATAAATAAAAAAGGAGACAAAATAATGTACTTTAAGAAAATCTTTATGGATCAAATGGGGTCACTTTCATATCTTATTGGCTGCACAGAATCAAAGGTGGCATGTGTTATCGATCCGAGTAAAGACGGGGTAATGGAGTATATTGAAACAGCAAATCAATATGATATGGAGATTACCCATATTTTCGATACAAGTGCAACAGCAAATCATCTGAACGGAAATATGGAGCTTAAGTTCCGAACAGAAGCAGACATCTATTATCTTCGCAATAATGTGGATATGTTCAGCCATTTTAAAACAATAGAAGGAGATATTTACGATTTTGGCAGTGCCAGAATTGAAATCATCAACAGCCCAAGACATGATCCATATGTAAACTCCATTATGGTAACCGATACCCATGATCCGGAAACACCCTGGCTGATCCTGAAAAAAGAGAGTCTTTTCATCGGAAATATCGGGGAGCAGGCAAAGGGAGGCATGGATCTGTCCAATGAGGTATTTAATTTTATCGATTTTAATACAAGTTGCCCGTCAGGGAACTCTGAATATGATAAATTCTCTGGTTATGGCGATACGAGAAGATATGCAGCCAATTCAATAGCGTAAAAAAGATAATATGCTTGGAAAAGTCGATATTGATTTTTTTTAACTCCGTTTTCAGATGGATTGGTTGCTGTAATCATAAATAACATGATTTATCCAGTTGATTGATTGAATGAGGAGAACAGATAACCAATATCATTCAATAACTTTTATATTATATGCGGAATGAAAAGCTGTAGCAGTTGCCACAAGAAGGGGATCTCTTCCCCTGAATCAAGCGGATCGTTCATCATACTTTTTCAGACATCCTCCATTGATCACCATTTTTAATCCGAGCCAATTTCAAAAGTCTGTTGTTGTAGTTCCGGCGAAAGCCGGACACGCAGTGCTGTTTTCCAAGCCGCCAGGCGCAACCGTAGCGCTATCCAATATTTTCATTTCTTTTCTGGACATCGGCTTTCGCCGGTGTGATGCTTTTTAATCGTTTTGAAATTGGCTCATCCTTCCTATTTTTTCTCTGTACAATAGCAGGGTAGAACTTGAGATTCTTTTTCACTCGTGATTATAAACCATATTGCTGGTGAATATTTCTCATCATAAAGGGGGGCACGATTTGAAAATCAATTTTACCCACACGATAGACTATTTTGAAACAGGTATGGATTATAAGGCAAAATTACCTGTTTTGTTTCAACAGCTTCAGAATGCAGCAGTATTCCATTCGGAAAAAGCAGGATACGGAATGGATTCGTTGATTCAGAGCGGGCAGGGCTGGGTTCTGAATAAAATGGATATGCAGGTATTCCGTTATCCAGAGTATAAAGAGACAATCGAGATTATTACCTGGTCAAGAAACATAAAAGGTGTAAAGGCAAAAAGAGAGTTCCTGGTTTATGCGAAGGGAGAAAAGCTGATATCCGCTTCCAGCGTCTGGGTGTTTGTTGATTCAATTCGCATGAAGATTATCAAGACGCCGGAAGAGATGGAAGGCCGATACACCACGCAACCGGAAGTGGCATTGAATGAGAATCTTGATCAATGGAGAGCAAACAGGTATCTGACAGCGGAATTTCAAAATCGTATTTCAACGCGTATATCGGACTATGACGCTATGGGACATATCAACAATAC
>PNOB01000415.1 GCA_013824585.1 Desulfobacterium sp.
TCATCATGAAAAAAAGAACCAGAAAAATCCCACTGCCAAGAATCACTCCTCCCTTTGGGGTTTTTCGCGCAGCAAAAACAATGACAAGACAGATCAGGCTGCCTGCCACCCAAGGATTCATCAAGTAATCCGGACTCAACATAAGATCCCAAATATTTTTAAGCAGAATCCCTGGATCCTTAAGCGCCGGTATTGTGACACGAGCCCCCAGGGAACTTGGCAGGGGTGAACCGGTCAGATACCAGCAGGGGGCAATCACAATCAACGCAACAAGACCGAAAAGAAGAATGGAGCGCGTAACTGCCCACAATTGCGATTTGATTTGCTGCGATCCATGTTTTTCAGGATCATGGAAACAAAACCCTCCACAGACCGAAAGCAGACCGCCAATCGGTAACAGCTCCGGCCGGGTTGTGACAAGACAGGCACAAATCAATGAGATGATTGACCAGTGTGATTGCTTCAAAAACAGGAAAAAAAGATAAAGGATAAGACACGTGGTAAGGGGATTTTCCAATCCTGAAAAAAAACCCCATAGAAAAGGTATCCCCATCAAGGTTATGGCAAAAAGCAGAACCCCGGTAAATGTTGACCCGGAATTCTCGATCCCTTGTCCCATCCTTTTCCATATCATGATAAAAAGAGTTGCATACACCAGGAATAAAACAGTGTTGGTTGCATAGGTCGTTGCTGTCAGAAGATTCCCGATAACATCTGGAGAAAAAATAGAGTGAAAAACAAAAGCAATCAATGACAGAAGATAATAATACATTAGGCCTGTCGTGCCTGCCGATGTTTCACCGATATTATAGGAAAACAGCTCCCCCTGCCGGAGGAGCATTTTTACATATCCAAGATAAATATAGGAGTCATCACTTGCCAGCCTAAAGGCACCCTGTTCCATCCACGTCAGCAGCAACAGTGAGAATACAAAAACACCCGCGAACATCATGGTGGTTGTTTCAAGAGATGAGTCACGAATGATTGCAAACACTCTGGAATATTTATTGTTTTGTTTTTTCAAAAATTTTCTCCATTCAACTGCCGGAGCCAGAAAATTTTGCTGTTTCTCCAATATCCACAATCAAAAATCGATTACCAACCAACCCATACCGGGAAATTTGCCATATGTCCATGTGATTTCAAATTTTTGCAGAACCAATCTCAATTTCGGGAGCCAATTTCAAAAGTCTGTTGTTGTAGTTCCGGCGAAAAATAGACACGCAGTGCTGTTTTCCAAGCCGCCAGGCGCAACCGTAGCGCTATCCAGTATTTTCGGCTCTTTTCTGGGCACCGACTTTCGCCGGTGTGACGCTTTTTAATAGTTTTGAAATTAGCTCCCAGGTCGTAATGGTGTAATTATTGCATCTTTCTGCCTGAATCATTCATGAAAATTACGGCAAATCAAAACCTGATTCCTTATTTTCAGCCGCGCCGTGACGAATTGCCGGCCAATCAACCCGATGGGGAAAACCATCCGGAGTTGAACAGGGGAACCTTGCCCCATTCCCTTCTGTCTGAAGAACAGCCTTACCGATACTACATCAGGAAGGATCTTGAAAACAGTATTTATACCCCCAATAAAGATATCGTCGCTCAATATATGAAATTCAAGGGAATGATTGTCGACATCTATGTCTGATCACCCGGATACTCTTTTCCAGCATTTATTATCGCACAAACCCGTTGCGTTATCCGGTCCCACATGACAAAATTGACTTGTTTTCTTTCAGGAATATCATCATAATCCTAAAAAATCTTCTGGTTGGCATGTCTGTTGATATTGATGATGAGAAAGGATTTATCCAATATGGAACCGGATCACACAATTGAATATGTCAAAATTGCTGTGCTTGACAGCGACGTTGAATCCCAGATTGTCTGCTCAATCCTGGATGATCAAGGCATACCGTATTTTGCAAGATCCTATCATGACACTGCCTATGATGGACTTTTTCAGGTTCAAAAAGGCTGGGGTGAGGTATGTGCTCCCGTGGAGCATAAGGATGAAATTCTGGAAATCATAAATGATTTGCGGAACAAAACCGCTCCTGAAATTACCCCGCAGGATTGATCTGCCTGTTCTTTCTTTTTTTAAAAAAAGACTTCGGATGCAGAGAAAATTTTTCTATTATGGGAAAAATCTTCCTGGTTACAAACCGTGTCAGGAAGCCAGTCACCGGATCAAATCCCTTCATAGCCATCTTTATGGGCTCTATCATGCGGGTATAATCAAAACTGTTGAATAATCGAATTATGTGGGAGCGGCTTCCAGCCGCGATATGGCTTTTTTCAAGATATCACGCAAGACATTACTGTCGCGGCAAGATGCCGCTCCCACAATGTGTGTAATCAAAACTGTTAGGCAATCGAAACCCAACAGTTTTCATTACACCCCTGGCACGCTTTTCGCTACAATTCCAGATTACATCATTTACAAAAAGAAATATAAAGATATCAGCTCGGACTCCGATATTAGTAAAGAGCAAAAAAACAAAACAATGAATCAAACTGCATCCCCATCTTCATTATGAAAAATAATCAAAAAAATGAAAGCCTCTATGATCAGAAACCCTTCTCCTTTGATACAGGCGAAGGATCCATGGATCTTTTTTCCCGATCCCATAAACCCAAAACCATCCATTGGTCTATTGTCTGGTCTGATCTGATGCTGACCATGTTCGTGATGTTTCTGGTCTTATACGTATTTTACTCTGCCAAGACAGAAACACCTCTTGTAAAAGGCAAATCCACAACCAAAGAGATACAGACAACCCCTGTTCCTTCCAACACCATAGTGGAAAAAAATCAGGAAATTATCAAACATGTTGATAAAAGCATTACACTGAAACCCGGATCTTTGATGGATATCGACAATATCGATCTTGTATCTGACCAGGCTGTCCGGATCATCCTTCCGGGAGACCTGATGTTTGACAAAGGGATGGCGGAGATCAAACCCTCGGCAAAACAGTCTCTGGAAAGAATTGCGGGCATCATTCAGAAAACGCCTTATATCGTGAATGTCATCGGCCATACGGATAATGACCCGATTCATTCAAAAATATTTGCCACAAACTGGGAATTGTCCG
>PNOB01000416.1 GCA_013824585.1 Desulfobacterium sp.
GCTTCCGGAGGAGCATGGATGGTAATGGCATGGGTCATGTCAATAAAGGGATTCTGGACCATTTCATCTTCAGGCATTTTCATGGCTCTTTCTTCCCGGGTTGACCCCCAGACAGAAAACCATCTTCTGAACACAAACACGTAGAGGAGTAGTAAAACGATTTCAACCATGACGAACTTGATCATAAGCATTATAAAATCCATTTTTTCCCCTTACACGCTGTATGCCGGATCAAGTCCGGCATGATGGTAATAGCTTTGTTGCCCGTCACTCCGGTGAAAGCCGGAGTCCAGTAGTTGTTGTAGTCATCCAATCAGGTAATGTAAACATACTGCTGAATACGTTCTGTTATATCTTCTACTGAATTCAGGTTGTGCAGTGTGATTTTGATAGTATGGTTCGGACATGTTCTTTCACACCGCCCGCATTTTCTGCATATATCTTTATGAACGGCTTTTCCATTTTCAATGTAAATGGCGTCAAATCCGCAGGTTTCAATACAACTACCACAGCCCACGCAATCATCGGTCACTTCGATTGTCATTCCCTCAACCGGTGTCATGACATGATCCAACTGATCGGAAGGCGCATGCTTGAAAAAAGTCATCATGCAGCAGCAGTGGCAGCAGAAACAGACACTGAGCAGTTTCTTTTTGTCCGGTATCAAAAAAAGATCATTATCTACCCGGACCTTACCGGTCATCGGGATAAGGCCTGCGGAGATCGCTTTTTCCACATGGGCATGGGCTTCCTCCTTTGTCACCTGCCGGCTGATCCCTTTGGGCATATCCAGGGCGCTTTCTCCCATGAACAGGCATCCAACATCTTCGGTATGATGTTCGCATTTATTGCCAAACCGGCAGCCACATTTATTAAACACTACATGATAAACAGACTGATCGATGAATCCATGCACAACATCCGGGAGAAGTATCTGTTCCTGCGCGACAATGCTTTCATTGACAGGAAGATATGTCATGCTGTTTTTTTTCGGATCCAACCAGGGAGCTATTTTCCGTAGCCCCGGAAGACTGACAACCCTATAGGCCGCATGCAGAAGTTTTAAAAATTCCTTTACAATCGGTCTTCTTGTAAACAAAAACGTGATCAGTTTATGTTTCAATTTTTTGTTTTCAAACTGTTTATGAAAATCAAGACAGCTTGCAAACGTTTCTTCTGATGAATATTCAGGTTCCCATCCGGTGATTTTTTTAAATTTCTGATTGCCGGAAAATATGGTGTAATTGCTGACCAGAATCCATCCGGAATCTGCCGGTAAAAAACCAAACCGGACAGCCAGGCCTGCAAGGAGATTCAGGATAAACGCCGGCAGCGGTAAAACAGTAACCCCGGCCATTCTGTAACTTTTTCTCACAGACATGGCATCATCTGCACCCACATTATAGATACCCGGAAGATCCTTTATAAGGCATAAATACATGGCCTCTCCCAGATCATCTTCATGAATAAGCTGCATATGCGGAGATGCACCAATGGGCAGAGAAGTGATCCTGCCTGAATACAATGCTGAAAACATATTGTTTACAGTAGGACCAAAAACAAAAGCAGGCCGCAAAACCGTCAGAATGATTTCCGGATAATCCTTGAAAAAATCCCGGACAAAATCTTCTGCCTCAATTTTGCCTTTATTCTGGAAGCTGCCCTTGTTTTTAGGAAGTTCACTCTCCTCATTGAGATACAGTAAATTTTCCCGATGCCCACCATAAACCTTACTACTGCTTGTATAAATCACTTTTTTCACATGGTTCTTCACACAGGCACGACATATGTTTTTCAAATCTTCAATACTGCTGTCATCGGTTTTGGATGAATCCTTGATTCGGGTCACATCAGAATTAAAGTGATACAAAACATCCACACCTGACAGGAGTTCGCTTATGGATTCATTTTGAATATCTTTCCGGAAAAACGTAATTTTTTTAGACCCACCTTTCCATGGGCTAACATCGATCCCGATTATTCTTTCAACATTTTGATCTTCAGCAAGCCTTTTCAGCAAAGGCGATGCAATGCAACTATTGATCCCTGTTATGGCAATTCTTTGTCCCATTTGGTCTTCTCCTCATAGATTATTCTATTCCTCTCAATCCCCAATCCATTATATTATAGCTGTATTTAAAAAAATTTGTTAATGATCAAATCGGAATAAAAATTGATATTTTCGGCCATAATCTTGTTTTAAGGCAAGATATCCGGGTATTATGAAGCAAAATACAGACTTCAAACGACCGATCACAGGCGTATACCCCATTTTACGTTATGCAATCAGCAGGGGAATTGAATCCAGAGTCATCCTTCAAGGCACAGACCTGAATGAAAATGATCTGCTGGACTCGCAGAATGACATCCTCCTTGAGCAGGAACTCACGATCATCCGCAACCTGATCGCACATGCCCCTGAACCGGAAATGGCCTGGAAACTAGGCCGGTATTTCAACTCAAGAGCCCACGGCGACCTGGGAAATATGATTGCAAGTGCTCCGACAGTGGGTGACGTCATTTCCTGCATCGTTGATTATGCTGCCCTGTCCCACAGCTATTTCAGACTATACCCGGAAACAGTCGGCAAGCGAATCCGTGTCTATCTTATCGAAAACCATCTTCCGGAAGATATTCTCCCATTTCTGATTGAACGGGATCTGATCGCAGGGATTACCATCATGGAAACCCGGCTACCTGAAAAAAAACCGGATATTATCCTCTCCATCTCTTTTGCGCATGCACCCAGAACAGATATCACGAAATACAGAGAGATTTTTATCCAAAATGTGACCTTCAATCAGCCTGCCACATTTTTTGAAATCGACCAGGCATCTTTGAGCATGCCCATACCAGACGGCAATCATCAGTCATTTGAGCTTTTCCGTCAGCAGTGCCAGGCCAGATACAGCCTGAGTCATGACAACCGTTTCTATCTCTCGGACAGGGTCAGGCTGTGTCTTCAGTCTGGAAAAGGTAAAATTGGTCTCATAAATGTACTGCAGAAGCTCAACATGAGCGAGCGATCCTTGCGAAGGCAGCTCAGCAAAGAAGGCACCAGTTTTCGAAAAATCCGAAATCAAA
>PNOB01000417.1 GCA_013824585.1 Desulfobacterium sp.
AATGACAGGTGATTTTGATGTTGCCGGACTATCGACCGGAAAAAACAGGCAGCCGCTTTTCCATCATCGCTGCAACTGCCTCTGAAGAATCCGCGCTTTTGATGCACAGGCTCTGATTGTATGCTTCGAAATCAAGGGTTGTTGTCAAATCAGATGCAAGGCTGTTGTTGATCGATTTTTTCGCCATGGCCATGGCGATGGGCGCTCTTTTGGCGAGTTTTTCGGAAAACCCCATAACCGAGCCCATCAGATCAGCATCCGGTAAAACCCGGTTGATCATCCCGATTTCAAGACCTCTTTGCGCTGTAAACCGGTCACCGGTCAGGATCAGTTCCTTGGCAATGGAAGGCCCTACCAGCCTGGTAAGCCGGAAGGTTCCGCCAAGGTCCGGAATCATGCCCACATTGGTGTAGGCCATTGAGAACACGGCGCTCTGGGCGGAAAAAATAAAATCCGCAGCCAGGGCAATATCGCATCCGTTTCCAAGGGCATAACCGTTTACCGCTGCAATCACCGGTATACTCAGATTTTCAAAAGCAAAGGTCGCCTGAACCTTTTTCATCATGGTCATGAATTCAATCTGGCTGAGTTCCGTCAATGCCTTAGCATACGAAAGATCGATGCCCGAACAGAAGGAGTTATCCACGCCGGTGATGACCAGAACCCTTGTCCGGGTATTGCTTTTCACTGTCTCAATCGCAAGCGCAAACTCATCATAGGTTTTTCGATCCAGTGCATTTTTAAATCCCGGCCGGTTGATGGTCAGAACAGCAATATGATTTTCCTGGTGCAGAAGGATGTTTTCCATAAATATGACCCTGTTGTTGATTCAATCCTGTTTACTGTCTTATGAATATCTGCGTAAAATAATAGACGCCATCCTCATCCTGGGCCACGCCGATACCGGTCAGGTTGTAATCACCCTCGATGTTCGCCAGATGTCCGGGACTGTTGAGCCAGCCATCTACAGCCGTCGTCACCGGATCCGGATAATTGTTGCTGGCGACGTTTTCAGCCGCATATTCATAAGAAATGGTTTGCGCGATTCCATCCACCCGGTCATCAAACCCATCATGACCAAAATCAACAACTCCAGCAGCCATATTCAGGCTGTGGGTTCTGCAATAATCCGCAATGGTTTCATTCCACCGCAAGAGAGATAAAAACTGAGATTGCCGGTATTCATTGATCTGCAGAAGAACATCCTGTTCCATTTCATAGAGTTCGTCCTGAGACTCGGAATCACCTGTCCTGGAGCTGAAAGTATCGCCGTCACCAGAGCAACCGACAGCGCCAAACAACAGGATGCAGCATAAAAATCCAATGAAACAACATCGCCATTGATCTTTGGGTAATGGATCCGGCCTATTGGTTTTTGTTATCATTTTTGTATTCCTGTACACTGTCTATCGTTAATCCGATTTTTCGGATGATTATATCAGAAAGGGTGTTCATGATACAGTTATTTTTTTGAACCTGAGGTTCTCATGTTGCTAAGTTCCGGCTGACTCCAGATTGATTTGTTGAACAAAAATTCATTCTTTTTCAGATAGCATCCCATACAGGTCTTTCAAGAAATTGAGAAAGGGTTCCTGCATTCTCACGAACGTTGATGAGATTCCGTTGAGCAACAAGATGGATACGTCTTCCATCGTTGAGAACCAGATTCATTTCATACATATAATCAAAACGCCCGTCAGTAGAATAATTGGTAACAAGCTGCAATGCGTGAATATTCTCAAACCGCACATGCTCCTTTTGATGGATAGTACCGGATAACGCGTCCGGTTCTTTTCTACCCTTCCAGAAGAATCGCCGACTTCTATCAAAGACAATCGGTGTTGTCCCGGAATAAAACCCATAGCCTCCAGCAGTAGACATGGCTACACCACCCAAAAGCAACACGACCGTTCTGAATGAAAGCACATCCCAGGGAACAAGAAAAAATGGAACCATTCCGCCAAAAAGAAAAAACAGATAAAAACATAACGCTTCTAATGTCACACGAAACTCAAGTCTGTTCGGGCTTACATTGACAAGTCTCCGTGTCTGCAGGTTCCCTGCATCTTTCATGGGTGACCATTCTGCCTTCATGGCGACCGGGTCTGAAAATTGTGAAGGACAGCATATCCTGGTTTTCCGGTCACGGCTTGTGGATCGCTTTAGGAATTTATTCAGCATTTTTATTTCCTAAATCAGGCAATGACCTCGTAGGGGCAACCCCCCCGTGGTTGCCCTTCTCCTCGTGGTATTGCAACCTTGGGGAAAAGGGCAGGCACGGGGGCCTGCCCCTACGGGGTCGGAATTTGATAGAATCTGAATAATTTCATAGATTTGAAATTTCCGAATTTTCTCATTAATCGTTGATTTGGCTCTGCCAAAGATTTGCGCCATATGATCCTGAGTCAGCCATACAGTTTCTTCTTCCAGACGAACATCTATTTTGACGTTGCCGCTTGGGGATTGACGGATTAGGATTTGGGAGTTACTGTTCATTTTTTTCTGGAATCCTTTGCTCAATCAAAATAGCAGACCATCCATTTCAATCAGTAAGGTAAATCGCAGAAATATCGAAGGCTTCTCCGAGTGTTCCATGCCAACTGCCGTTGGCAAAGACACAGGGTTCGTACTTCTCATGACTGTATGTATAGAATGCCATTGACCAACGATCTTCGTCTCCGAAATAGCGGAGACGACACAGGTGCGTCGGGGTATTCCGCAATCGTTCGAGATACTCCTCACGGGATTCACCAAAGAGGTTGGGGTTATAATCTTCAGGCATATAAGGCTCTCTGTAAGCGTCAATATAGCAGAACTGCCCGCGGAACCGGACGTCAATCCGGTTGTATCTACCAGCATAATGTTTCTCGGCATGATCCAGGATGAGTTGGCGAATCCGTGGTTGTATTTTTTGCGGGATTTTAACGCCACCTGATTGAGGATCATATACCCATATCTTTCTTGGCATCTGTATTTTCCTTCTCCTCCTATGTCAAACATTTCGGAGTGATGGGCACGCGAACCAACCTTTCCGGAAAAGCAGCCTCGTAGCTTCTCGCCCCT
>PNOB01000418.1 GCA_013824585.1 Desulfobacterium sp.
ATAAAATCCGTTACTTCCCTTCCAAGATTCCGGAATCGGATTTCGGAAGACAGATGATCTGCCTGCCGGGCAGCATCTCCTGTCTGTAACCCAAAGAATTCTATATCCGGAATGGAAAACAGCGGTTCAAAATATTTCAGTTCAACAGATCGAAACCGATTATCCGGATTTGCCGGATTTCCGGCCCAGACAAGACCGACTTTGAAAAAATTCCCTGCGGTTTTTTTCTTCCAGTGTTCTGTCCGCTTCCGGTCGGCCCGCAGATAGGGGATCTCACATGGAATCGTATCCATCGTTGTTTCAAAAAGCATGGGCAGGCTTAGGAGAAAAACTTGAAAATCGATATTGTCCGGAACCTCTTCCTTCTGAAACAGGATCATTTCATCCACTCCCGTAAAGCCTTCCAGCAGAGGAAGCAGCGGTTCCTTTGCTTCGAAGACAACGGTTCCTCCTCTTTTTTTCACCATGGGAAGGTATCGGATAAACTGAAGGGTATCCCCCATTCCCTGCTCGTTTCGAACCAGAAGTCTTTTTCCTGAAAAGCAGGAACCATCCCAGAAGGGTATGCATGGATATTCCGGATATACTCCTTTCCAGTCCTGCCTTTGATAACGCCACTCATATTCACTCCATCCGTTTTTGAAATCACCCTCCAGCAATAGGAGGAGTGCCAGATTTACGTGTGCTTCTGCGTAATCGGGGTCAATGGCAATGGCTTCTTGATAACTGATTTTTGCTTCTTCCCGTCGGTTCAAATCCTGTAGGGCGCACCCCATGTTATAGCGGGCAATTGGATAATCCGCTTTCAGGATAATCGAGTGCCGGTATTTTTCAATGGCCTGCTCAAGCCTTCCATCTGCCTGAAAAAGAACACCCAGTTCATTGTGAGCCTCATAACTGTCATTCCGGAGCCGAAGTACCTTTTCGATATTGGTAATGGCCTCCCTGATTTTGCCCTGTTTTTTTTTCAGGAAAGCAAGATTATAGTACGCCTGGTAGAAATCAGGTTTGATCCGGAATGCAGATTCGAATTCCTGAATCGCATGTTCAATGTTCTTAGTTTTGACAAGGTTGTTGCCCAGGGCAAAATGGGCTTCCGCATGATCCGGATTGAGCTGGATAACCTGGCGGAAGATTTCTTCTGCTGCTGTGATTTCCTCTGCTTCCTGCAGAGCGGTTCCCAGTTCAAAAAGGGCTTTTTCATAATCGGGTTTGATGGCAACTGCCTTCTTAAGATATTGGATGGCTGTCTGGATATCGTCTGTTTCCCTTAAAAATCTACCCAGGTTAAAAAAGGCTTCTGCATATTGCGGATGATACTGAATCGCCAGATGCAGATTGTGGATTGCTTCCTCTACCTGCCCCAGATCATGGAGCGCAACGCCTAAATTATTGTAGGTTTCAAATGCGTTTTTTCTGCTTTTGATCACCTGGTTGTAGATTTTTATGGCTTCCCTGATTTTTCCCAATCGATGAAGAACAATTCCGAGATTGTTATAGGCATCTGTGAAATCAGGTTTGATCGTTAATGTTCGGACATATGCCTTTGCTGCTTCCTCATAATGTCCGGTGTGCTGAAAGGCGACCCCTAAATTGAAATATGCCGGATAGTATCCAGGCTTGATCCGGATGATGTTTTGGATGGCTTCCATATAGTCTTTTTTGATGGTTGCAGCTTGTAAAAAGGACATAAAGGCTTTTTGCGGTTGTTTTCTGACTTCGTATATCACGCCGAGGCTGTTGTAAAAATTATGCTGATCCGGTTTATGAAGGATGGCCTTTTCAATCAGGCATACTGCTTTTTCCGATTCTCCCTTCTGGTGGGCTGCCAATCCCATAAGATGAAGGGCATCCGGATTTTCAGGATCGGATTTCAATATTTCTCCATACAGGGTTTCTGCCTGGTCAATATCTCCTGCATAATGATATTTCGCAGCGGTTTCAATCATTTCAGAACCAGTTTCCATTGCTGTCATACTCCCTGTTGCATATCTGCTGCGTGTTGTTTCATCCTGACCTGAAGCTGCTGGTAGGCGGCCAATGCAGCCTGGCTTTGATCCAGCTTCTGATAGCAGTCTCCGATTTTTTTCAGCAGTTCAATTTTTTCCGGCAGAACGATAAAGCATTGTTCATAAGCGATTAAGGCATTTTCAAATTGACCGGCGTTATGGAGGTTGTCGCCGATGTTCTCCCAGAAAACAGCATAGCTTCTGTCCAGTTTAACAGCCTGAATCAGATGTTCGATGGCTGTATCAAAATTATTTTCAGCAAAAAAGGAATCTGCCAGAAAAATATGGAGCTCTGGTCTTTTTGGTGTCAGGGCAAGCGCCATCTGAAAACAGGCAGGCGCGTCCTGATTTTTTCCTTCTGCAACGAGAAGGTGGCCGTGATATTGATGGAATTTTGAAACAAGGTCACAGCCCAGTGCTTTCTCAAGGTTCGGAAGCTGTTCCATATCAGATAGCCAGTTCCGGAGACGGGTTTTCTCCTCCTGAATCGTTCCCTTGTCCATACTGGATTCAATGATGGAAAGATCATGGACAGCAAAGGTTGTGATTTCTTTGTTGATGGTTTCATGGTCCCAGCAATGCAGCAACCCTTTCAGGATCAACCGTTTGATGTCGTAACCATCCGATTTCAAACGCTGGATGTAACGATTGTAGTCATCTCCGAATTTTGTACGAAAGGTATTTACTTCTTTTTGAAACGATTCATCATGCAGGCAGGATGTTACAAAATGTTTTTCTGCCTGATCCGGCTCACCCAGGTATGCCTTGACACATCCAAGATAAAAGTAAAATAAAGCAGAATCCCGGGTCGGCGATCCTATCTGCTGCAATGCTTTTTCAGCCAGAACCATATCACCGGAATCATAATAGAGCCTGGCAAGCCGCATCAGGTTCTGTTCTACCTGCTCCTTCCGGTGCAATGCTTCAGACAATTTTTTTTCCTGTTCATGGTGCGTTATGATTCTCGATAAATGGGTTTCAATATCCGATAAAACCTTTGTGCGGACCCTGTTTATGGATTCAAGGCGCTTGAGTCCTGCGGTAAGCCATT
>PNOB01000419.1 GCA_013824585.1 Desulfobacterium sp.
AAAACCTTGAATATGCTTTTCATCCACCCTGGTGATGCCATCCACCAGAAAAAAATGAAGAAGCCCTGTGTTGATGATCATTTTTTCCATTTTCGAACTACCAGTGCGCTGTTTTGCCCTCCAAAACCAAAACTCTGAATCAATGCCAGATTTGCTTGCGCCTCACGATTTTCCAGCACCAGATTGATATCCGGAGCGCAAGGTCTTTTCAGGTTTCGGATCTTTGGCAAAAAACTATTATTCATACACAACAGGGTGATCGCTGTTTCCACGGCCCCGCAGGCTGCTGCCAGATGCCCGATCCATGATTTCAATGAAATCACAAAAGGCTGTTTTTCAGAAAAGATCCGATGAATCAGCGCTGCCTCCATCTGGTCATTCAAAAGAGTTCCCGTGCCATGGGCGGTGACAAGATCGATATCCATTGGTCTTACATCTGCTTCTTTCAGGGCATGGCGGACGGCCTTCTCCCCCCATATCCCTTTAGGCTCCGGTGCGGTCATATTCCATCCGTCCAGGGAGCATCCAAATCCGCACACCTCACCGATGATGGGAGCATTCCGCTTTTCTGCACAGGAAAGCTCTTCCAGAACAAAAAAAGCACCTCCTTCTCCAGGCACAAATCCATCTCTTTTTTCATCAAAGGTTGAATACAATGTGCAGGGATCACCTTCTCCAATGAAAAGCGCCTTTGCTTTCTGATAAGCAAGGATGCCGCCTTTGCTCAACCGGGAATCACCGCCGCCTGCCAGCGCAATTTCCAGATACCCATCCTTGATCCGCCTGTAAGCTTCGCCGATCGCCTGAAGGGATGCACTGCAAGCTGTATTGATGGTTGCGTTTTCTCCATGGATGCCGAGAATTTCCGAGATGATCGATGAAGCAGTGTTGGGCAGAAAACGTAGCATCCACAATGCTTGAAGCGATGAATGATCCAGATCACCGTGAACGATTTCACCGCACTCGCTGCTGATGTCAAAATTCGGCCCTGTGCCTGTAAAAAGCCCAGCATGGGAAAGCTCCCTGTTCGACGTCTTCCCGTCCCGAGTTGCCAGAATGGCTGCTGCGACACAAAAACCAGCACCACGATTCAGGTATCTCCTGTTTTTCAACCTGCCGGTATATTGTCTGAGATCAAAATCCTGAACCGGACAGACAGGAACCCTCTGGTAGTCATCATCAAACCTGAACCCGACTGTATCGGTTTGAAATCGATTCATGACCTCAAGTTCGGAATTCCCCATGGAGGTGATAAAACCCATGGAAGTGATCACAACCCTTGTTTTCATGATATCACCTGATAGATTTCCTTCGCATTCTTTCTTTCAATATGGGACGGGATCTCATCCGGATATCCAAGTGTGACGAGACACCGGACCGATATGCCGGTCAATCCCAGAATCGATTCAATATGTTCGATAAAAACAAGCGGAGCACTGACAATGCAGGTACCCATTCCCAGCGATTCTGCCTTGAGAATAAATCCTTTCAGGGCAAGTCCGACAGAAATATCCAGATCAATAAAGGCTCGAAAATCCTTTTCCAGAACACCCGCCTGGTTCAGTATTTTTGAAAAACCGGAATAGTCGTCAACTACACCAACAGCAATCAGAACCGGAGCTGCAAAAATAAAGTCCGAATACCGTTTGTATACATGAATCCGATTGCGTAGCCGTTTTGTGTTCTTTTCCCCTTCAATCGATCCAAGGATCTTATGATATCCGGCTTCCAGTGACTCCTGAAGAGCTGCTTTGATGATTTTGGATTGAATTTTGATAAACCTCACCGGCTGGCTGTTTGAAGGAGAAGGCGCCATTGCAGCGCATGCAACCATCTGCATGATCTGTTCTTCCGGAGGGACGATGGCCTTATATTTCCGTATACTTCTTCTGCCTGCAATAAGTTGGTCGAAAGATATCATGGCCTCTGTAATTTCACGGTTATGTTCGATCCACATTGTTCTGATAATAGAAGATATAACTCACCAGATCCTCTATCGTAAGAACCGGGCCCCCTTCCAGCACTCTCAGGATTTCTCCTATCCGGGAAGCACTCAAAAACGGATACTGACCCGCAAGATAGGAGTGCTGATCCAGACTCTTTTCTTTTGCCTCTTCCAGATACCGTCTCAGTTTTCGTAAAAAAATGTCGTCATCCTTGATCTCGATTTGAAAACCTGCGTTCAAAGAAACCGCTAGTTCTAGCAGATCAATGGATTCGGCACCAAGGTCCCGAATCAGATAGGTCTGGATGAGGATTTTTTCCTCTTCGATATCCAGGATATCGGCGACAATCTGCTTTACTGTTTCAAAAATGTTCATATGCTTCTGCCTTATTCAATCTTCTTCAGGTGTTCTCCAATGGTTATGGCCGCTGTAGTAAAACCTGCGGCACTATCGGAAAGAAAAAAAAGAATGGTTTCCGCCATCTCCTTTGTGGTCAGGATATTGTTTTTTTCTACCCCGGCAGAGGACAGTCGCTGCCGTGCTTGCAGATACCGTCTCCCCCTTCCGGCATCAATATAACCGGGTCTGAGGGTAATCGTTGTGATACCCCGGTCTCTGAATTCCAGACCAACATTTCTGTATAAAGCCTCAGAGGCCAGCTTGGATGCAGCATAAAATCCCTGTCCAGGATTTGGATTTTCAACTGCTGCTGAAGAGATAAAAATCATTTTTCCTCTTTTATTTTGAAGCATCGCTCTGCCTGTTCTTTTGATGATTTCAGCCCGTGCAGATATGTTTTCGGAAAAATAGGCATAGACATCGCTGCTGTCTGCTGAACATACCAGTCTTTCAAAATCACCATGTGCAATGTCGATCATAAAATCAAGACGATGATTTACTTTGTCAAACAAGGTCTCAATGGTCTCCATGTTCCTAAAATCAATATAGGCAACCTTGTACAGACCTTCAAATGATTTCAGGCATTCATTGATTTTTTCTTCTCCAGCCCTGTTCCTGCAGGTCAATAAAGGAAATATTTTTTCCTGAATCAATAATCTCGCCAATTCCAGACCCAGATCAGAACTTCCGCCAAGCACAAGAGC
>PNOB01000420.1 GCA_013824585.1 Desulfobacterium sp.
CTTTTGGACTTTTTAAAATCAGATACACCCGTAGGAGAATATCATATCATCCGAAACGTTCCTTGAGCTGATCAACCGTGGAGTAGGAATGATTTTCTCTAAACATTCCGTTTTCCTTTACAAAAACGATATCTACCTGCCCAAGTGCATCATCAAGCGGGCGATTCCAGCCGAGAAAAATATCATATGCCACAAAATTTCTCTGTTTCATATAATAGACAACATCATAGAACTGCGGCGCTCCTTTCATAAACTCGAACATGGAAACTTCCAGCACTGCGACTTCCGTCTTTGACAGGGTCTCTCGGAAGCCATCAAGCACATTCAGTTCAGCACCCTGTGCATCTATCTTAATCAGATAAGGCCCGAGCAAAGATTTTTCCTTTACAATATCATCAAGCCTGATCATGGGAACTGTAATCTCCCTGCCATCGGCCTCCGTTCCCATTGTTTCCCGGTACAGAGAAGACCCACTCAGGTGATTCAGGTGTTTATAAAAACGAACCGTTCCGGAAGACGCTCCTGCTGCCGCATTAACATATGAGCCCCGGCGCCGTTCCAGGATTAATTTCATATCTTCTTCAAATTCTTTCAATGGTTCAATAAGCAAAATGTATGAATCCGTAAAACAATTATAGAGTGACGGAGTCCCTTTGGCTGCCCCGACATCAATGATTGTTTCCGGTTCAAAACCTTTTTTTTGAATTTGTGAATAAGCTTGCCCGATATGCTTTCTAATCGGCCTGGCGGTTTTTTTTGTTAGTTCATAACCCAAAAAATAAAATGCTTTTTTTACAACGCTGTTTATTGTCATTTCCGCCTCTATCTTCGAGACCTTTGAAAAATAATTTCAATCTAACGGACAAAAGCTATTTTGGAAGGCGATCTTTTTTTTCGT
Organism: Desulfobacterium sp.; assembly: GCA_013824585.1. Lineage (GTDB taxonomy): Bacteria > Desulfobacterota > Desulfobacteria > Desulfobacterales > SURF-7 > QZKS01. The sequence continues at coordinate 899 of PNOB01000420.1, forward strand.
CCGATAAAACAGACATCCCAGTTACCGGGTGCAGGCAGGGAATCACGCATAAACGCAGAAAATGAAATCATTTCAAATCCGAAACTGTCAAATATCATCTCAATTTCCGGTTTAAACAGATACCGCATAATATGATTTTCTCTGATTTCTTCCACGTTTTGTGTTTTTTTATCACGTACAAACAAGTGATAGCAGACATCCACAAGGTTTTCATCAGGATGCAAAATCGGTTCTGCAATTCTTGTGAGAATGATTCTTTCATTTTCAAGTTCTTTTACTCTCGTTGTCGGTGGATCACTCAATACTCCGGGGCCGTACCAGCAATCAAAAATAAATATACCGTTCTTCTTCAGGTGAATTGATACTGTCTCAAAGGCATTTTTCAAGTCTGCATTTGTCGTTTGATAACTCATTACATCAAAAAGAGAGATAACAACATCAAATCTCTTTCCCAGGCGTATACTTCTCACATCTCCAGAGAGGAATTCAATTTGACTGCTATCAAACCCCCTTATTCTTTTTTGATCGATCGCGGCTGAAAGCATTTCTTCTGATAGATCCACACCCGTCAATGAAAAGCCTTTTTCAGCAAGTAATATATCATGCCTGCCCGTTCCGCATCCAAGATCGAGTACCGTTTTAGCACCGGGAGAATTTTTTTCGATTAACATTTCTATATAAGCAACCTCTGAAGCATAGTCCTTATCCTGATATAATAAGTTATAATATTTTCCATAATCTCCAAATGCTTCCATTTATTTACTCCTTCAATGCTTCAGACAGTGCATTGGTGACCTTATCGACTTTATTATAGGTTAATGTCAGGCCGGACGGAAGGTATAATCCATAGCGATATGCATGATCAGAAATTGGGAAATCATCAAGATCAAACCGGTAACCCATTTTTTGAAAAACCGGCTGCGCATGCAGTCCAAGAAAAAATGGACGGGTTCCAATACCTTTTTTCCGCAAACGCGTTTGAAGCATTTCAGCATCAATACCAAAATCAGATGATATCTCAATGGAGTACATCCAATAGACTGATCGTGCCCATGGCATTTCGACTTGAAAGCGTACACCAGGAATAGAAGATAGTTTTTCCCGATAGTATTTACCGATATTCCGTTTAATATTGATAAACTCGTCGATTCTTTCCAATTGGGCTAATCCAACAGCAGCTTGAAGATTTGTCATCCTGAAATTATATCCGATCTCCTTATGAAAAAATCGTTTTTCAGGTAAAAAACAAAGATTCCGATAAGATCGAGATCGAGAAGCGTATTCAGGATTTGAAGTCAAAACCATCCCTCCCTCACCGGTTGTAATAATTTTATTTGCATAAAAACTAGTGGCGGATATGTCACCCATAGCCCCACAGGAAAGCCATTGGTTTCCATAATGGCTGCTAAAATACTGAGCGCCATGAACTTCTGCTGAATCCTCTACTACCTTTATGTCATATTTCTCTCGAATCCTAAATATTTCATCCATGTTTACTGGATGGCCGTATATATGGACAGGCATAATGGCCTTTGTCCGTGCAGTTATTTTAGATTCAATCTGAGATGTATTTATTGTCCATGTTTTCGGCTCAATATCAACCAGTACGGGAACAGCTCCTAACCTCAGGCAAGCAATTGCACAGGAAATGATCGTAAACGTGGGCATAATAACTTCATCCCCCGGTCCAACTCCAATGGCAAACAAAGCAGTTTCCAATGCCGCAGTACCATTCGATACTGCAATACCGTATGAGACACCAGTATACTTTGCAAAGCCTTCTTCAAATTGTCGTACAAAAGGACCTTCGCTTGAAATCCAGCCGGAATCTATACATTCGTTTAAATATTTTTTTTCATTCCCAGATAAAATAGGTTCATTTACGGGTATAAATACTGCCATGTCTTCCTCTAAAAACGGGTTTTATCGTTATCCCCTGCATACGGGCCTTGCTTTACTTCGATGATTTCACTTTGTTCAATCATTCTAAATCCATGGCCACCAGAAGCAAGAAGCAAAACATCCCCAGTTGAAATCAATTTTGATACAATATATTTTCTTTCATCATCATAGAAATCAACTTCTATTTTTCCTTTTTTCACAAATAAAACTTCCTGAGTAAAAAAAACTTC
>PNOB01000421.1 GCA_013824585.1 Desulfobacterium sp.
TCTAGTTTTCGCCGGAACTACAACAACAGACTTTTGAAATTGGCTCATTCGTGATAACCATCGTTTCTTATTTTTTTTGAAATGCTTTCCGTAATGATGCATCCATGATAGCCTCATACCCGGTAATCGCTGCCACGATCGTGTCATCCGAATCCAGAAATGTAAAATCACCTTTCATTTTATGGTCTGTCAGTTCCTTTACTTCCAGTAGCGCAGTAACACCCTCGGAAGGAAATTCATCCCGATATTGACGGTATCCTGCACTATAACTGGGCAGCGATACCAGCCCTGTGGTTTCATGACACCATAGTATAGCCATCTGGAAGGCGGCATCAAGGGCCAGCGGGTCTGTAATCCAATTTTGCCGATATGGATCCTTGATCCACTTTTCAGGTGAAGGGGACGTTGACAATTCAGCAATCATGCCTTGCTGCGAGTATCCGATAATTTTCCGAATACCCTTGAGCGGTGTACCATGGAAAAGAATGGTATCATAAGACTCATCAATGGATTTTGAATATTTGGATTCATCGATCTGATCTGGCCTTGTGAATGGTGGAGGAGAGTTGATTGTGCTGGACAATATGGCCCTGGCTTTTGAGTAAACCATCTTTTTGCCGCCCTGAACTCCATTGACCAGTTCAAAACCAGCCTCCAGGAATGCACCATTTTGCCGAGGCTCTTCGGGAATCAGCCGAATGGTTTTATTTTCGTTTTTTTGAAGTTTAATTCCGGAAAGAAGGCGCATGTCGTCGATTCCACAGAAAGAGAATCCGGGGTTCTGTCGCATTGCTGCATGGCCAAACCACTCTGCCATAATGGCAAACGGTACAACCGGTTTTCCATCCAGAACATGTGCTCCCAGTATCGGGTAGGTATCGATGTTTAGCTCCTGCTCAAAGGGATGCAAAGGTTTACCGTTTCTTTTCGGGGAGGTCTGTATTTTTTTCACGGACGCAGGAGATGGAGTCGCTGTATCGGATTGCAGATGTTCCGATGTAATCGTGGCACCGATAACAACTTCTGCCGGATGGGTCGAATCACCCATCATTTCATAGAGCATTCCAAGAGCACCGGCCTTGATTGGAATCAGGGAAATATTCATTCTGGCAAACTCTTTTTTCAGAGAAGGCGTTACCATCCCTCCGTCCCATGGCCCCCAATTGATGGAAACGACCCGGCAATTCTTTCGGGACGCTGCCTCCTGCTGGGCGATTTTATTCAGAACTTCATTGGCCATCGCATAGTCAACCTGGCCTTTATTCCCCATTCTGGCAGCAACAGAAGAAAAGAGTATGATATATTTCAGTTTATCCTTTGCCGTTGCTTCCATCAGAACATTCAGACCTTTTACTTTTGTATCGAACACGCGGCTGAACTGGTCCAGGGTTTTGTCCTTGATGAATCTGTCTTCCAGAATACCCGCACCATGTATGATGCCGCGAATCTGACCATAATTTGAACGTACATCTTCCAGGATGGCATTCACAGCTCCGATATCCCGGACATCAACAGGGATATATTCGACAGTTGCTCCGGTTTCTTTCAGTCTCGACAGATTTTTCATGATTTCTCTTCCAGCCATGTATTTTCTGAAAACCTTATCTGCCTGAACCGGAGTCACTTTTTGTCCTGAAAATTCATTCCGGAGAATGGCTTTTTTCATGGCGGACTCATCTTTCAGGGGTTCCAGCCAGTGAGGTTCAGGAGCGGGAAGATCGGATCGCCCCAACAGGATGATTGTCGGCTTTACATGTTTTGCAAGAGTGTAAGTACAGGCTGCTGTCACACCTCTTGCCCCTCCGGTCACAATCACGACATCTTTTTCGTCCAGCATTATTTTTCCTTCCGGAGAAGGTGAGGGTGTCAGTTCGAGGAGATATCGATGTGTTTCCGCAAGGCCGACTTCAACAGGACCTTTTTGTAAAATTTCATTGCAGACAGCAAGGGCGATTGCATCAATATCCTTCCAGGCAGGTGAAATATCGATTGCATGACAGCATACGTTTTCCCATTCAATGGCAGCGGTTTTGGACAGGCCTGCAAGGCCTCCCTGCAGGGGATGGAGAACGCCATGTCCAGAAAATCCGAATGTTCCGTCCAGCCGTGTGATGGTGGCAAACAATCCACCTTTTTCAGATGCAGACTCAATCAGGCTGCCGGATGTGAGATTTGCTGCAACAAAAGCGTTTTTTAAAAACTGCTCATCCTTCTCATTCCACATGTTCTTTTTATTGAAGCGATCGGTAAGAAGGTCAACATCAGGTATAATGATCAGCCCGCCTGCATGGATAAGATTTTTTTGCAGATGCTCCCGGTCGGCAAAAAGGTTCCTGGAAATCAGTGAAGTCTTGAATTTTCTGCTTTCCAGTATTTCGGAGATTTTTTTCCCAAGACCGGTCAGATCATCCAGAATATACACAATCCGGTCTGGCGGAATGGTGATCGGATTAAGTAGCTGGAAGTGTTTTTCCACAACAGAAACGATCTGACGTTCGACCTCTTCAACGATTTCTTCAGGCACTTGTGTCGGCTCCAGTGGATAGGTATAGGAAACATCCTGAAATTCCTGTTTTCCGGTAGAACCTCCTGTCGCATCTTCTGCATCGGATAAACCCGAAAGAGTTGCCAGATAATCGATGATCTGTCTGAGTGTTTTGAGCTCACCCATGATTTCGTTTGAGATCGGGGGAAGGCCGGGCAGTTTTTCTTCAAAAGCTGCGAGGATTTCCACCCGTTTAATGGAGTCGATTCCAAGATCCGCCTCGATATCCATATTGGGTTCGAGCATGTCAACGGGGTATCCGGTGAGTTCGCTGACAACCTGCATCATGGTCTTTTCCATTTTGTCCCGTGAAGCAGAAAGGCTTGAAGTTGTCACGGAGGCAGAAGGAGAAGAATCGGTTCCGGACAATTCAACCAGATAATCGATGATCTGCCCGAGTGTTTTGAGCTCACCCATGATTTCGTTTGAAATCGGGGGAAGGCCGGGCAGTTTTTCTTCAAAAGCAGAGAGGATCTCCACTC
>PNOB01000422.1 GCA_013824585.1 Desulfobacterium sp.
TATTCGGATTGTGCCATGAAAAGCTGTTATATAGTTGCCCGGGATGTGGCCCCTTTGCTGAAGAGCAGGATATAGAGGATATACATGTAGCAAACGGTTGCAAGCACCGCCAGGGGTCTGTAATAATTCCCAAAGGGAGCAAAGACCATTACGGTGATCCAGTGCAGGAGGATAATACTGGTTGAGTGAAGCCGGATCGGGAAATCATGATACCGGCATATGATGGATAAACCGCAGAGGTTCCATCCGTAGAGGGCGGCAAATGCATGAACCCGGAGGAGCCATTTGTATTTTACCGGACTGTAGTCTGAAGTGAATTGCAGAAAAATATAGAGTATTCCTGTAACAGCAGTAACCAGAAGGAAGATCATTCCGGAGGTGAGGAAATTTTTTTGCTGTAGTTTTCTGCCGATTTTTCGATAAAGCACGAAAATCATAAACACGGTGAAAAACAGAACACCGGTAATAAAAACCTGGGGCAGCAGTTTTTCAAAAATAATTAAAAGAAAAAAAATGATGACTCCCAGATTTACATTCCAGAAGCCGATCTCTTTCATGAGAGAAAACATTCTGTAATTATCTTTTTCCATCAGGGAAAAAATCAGGGACATGGTAATCAACGAAACCGGAAAAGAAAATCCCAGGAAAAATGTATCCAGTTGCAGTTTGGGCATGGAGATTATTTTAAGGTATTCATTATTCAAAATAACCAGACAGGATATGATGAGTCCCATGGAAAGGCATAAAAGGGATGCCTGATGAAATTTTAACGATACATCATCTTTTCTGAAAAAACCGACTGGGAAAAAAGAAAAATGCTCTATCCTTATGGTTTCAACAATTCCTGCAAGAATCAGAGACAATACCATTGCCGGAATATACAGATGAAAGAATGCAAACAGGGCATAGCAGACAGCAGCAACCAGGAACAGGATCACTTTTCGGGACAGGGTTTCTTCTTGCTCTGTATAAAACAGGATCAGTGTCCCGCCGCAGCACAGGTTAAACAGGAACACATGCAGTCTTTCAAAACTGTAAGGGAAATCTGGGACAAACAGGTGTAAAAAACCAAAAAAAAGTGCAATGATCATCAGTACTGTAAATAGCAGGCGAATGCGAATGCTCATATATCCTCAATACCGGTCCGATAATTTATTAAAAAACCAGTTTCATCTGTTTTTTTGTTTTGATTATTCCAGTCAGGATTTTCCTAACATTTGCTTCAATGCTTCGTCAAGAACTGGATTTTTAAACTGGTAACCGGTCTGGAGGAGTTTTTCCGGCATCACACGGGTACTGGAAAGGAGGATCTCCTTTCCCATCTCTCCGAATGCGAACTGGATCACTCTGGATGGAATAGGGAAGAGTGTCGGGCGCGACAGGATTGCGCCGAGTGTTTTTGTTAAGGTTTTGTTTGTGACTGGATTTGGGGAAACAACATTTACCGGGCCGCTGACTGAATCATGGAAAAGGATATGATGGATCGATCCCAGAACATCTTCCATACCGACCCAGCTTATATACTGGCTTCCGGAACCGATTCTCCCTCCGAAACCGAATTTGTATGGCAATAAAAGTCTCTGCAATGCACCGCCAAGCGGAGTCAGCACAACACCGATCCGCAGAAACGAGGTTCTGATTCCTTTGTCCGGCAGAAGACGGGCGGATTGTTCCCATTGGTCACACACCATTGAAATAAAGTCATTCCCAGGCCCATGGCTCTCATCAAGGATTTTATTTCCCCTGTCTCCATAATAGCCAATGGCAGAAGCGCAGATCACGACCTTTGGCGGTTTGTCAAGGGCAGCCAGTTTTTCTGCAATCAAGGTTGTTCCCCTGATCCGGCTCTGGATAATCATATTTTTCTTTTGATTGGTCCATCGGCCGCTTCCAATATGATCACCAGCCAGATGAATGGCAGCATCGATGTTGCCGATGCTATCCAGGCAAAGCTCTTTGGAATCAGGGTTCCAGAATATCTCATCGCCTGATTGGTCTGGTTGCCTTCTAACCAGTCTGACAACACGATGCCCGCCGGTCGTCAGAAAGGGAACAAGAGCGGACCCGATCACACCGCTTGCGCCGGATATCAGGATGGTCATGGGGTCAGCGGCTTTTTCAGACAGATGTAAAGCAAGATCCTGCCGAGTAATCCGGTGCCGGTATCGAAATATCCGTTCCAGTTTTTTCCGGATCATGGGCTCTAACAGAAATCCTGAAAAGAAGTGTACCGGCAGTCTGTATTCGATTTCATCTTCGAGGATACAACCATTGTTCTGATCCGGAAGAAACCTGTGGGTATGAATCCATTTTGAGAAAGGACCACGGAGCTGTTGGTCACGAAAAAAAATGTTTTCCTGAAAATCAGTATGCAGGGCATGCCATGTAAAAGGAAAGGGCCCGGCTTTCATTTCCAGGAAAACTTCAGCTCCTTTTTCAATTCCTCCGGACCGCAGTATAACTTTCAAGGGATCCCAGGGAGGACTAAGCCGTTCAATGGCTCCGGGCCTGGAGTGCCATTTGAAAACCTCTTCAACCGGTGCATGAATCAGGGATCTTTTGGTAAAGAAATTACTGCCCATGTTGTCTCTGTTATCTTTGAAAAAGTATCAATTCAAGAGATTAAATTGTTTCTTCAGCCATGTTTTGATCTCGCCTTCGATGGCATAAACCCCTCTGAGATGCCCGATTGAATCCAGAAACTGTTGTTTCAAATCTTCAGGCATATCAATCTCAGCCAGTTCCTTGGCCTCGTCTGAATTTCGTCGAATCAGAAAAATTTTGGGAGCCTTTCCCCATGTGTCAACGACAAAGTAATGGGAAACATCCTCTTTTGAACGAATGACATAATTGCCCCTTGCCCAGTTATTTCCCCATTCCAGATATAGCCGAACCGCTTCTTCAGGAGTCATGTCCCAGTCTATCTGATTCACAAGATTTCTGTTGTTTTTTACTTGTTCCAAATGAAGCATTGCTACCTCCTGTCTTGTTATTGTGATGCAC
>PNOB01000423.1 GCA_013824585.1 Desulfobacterium sp.
CAGGTAAAAGGCAGGAAACTGGTTAATCTGAATCTGTGATCCGATAACGACAGTATCATATACAAATAAGTTTTTGAAATGAAAAATTATGGTCAATTTTTTAAAAAAAGATATGGGAGGCTTGCCGGTATCTTATTTCAACCTCCCATATCTCATACCTTTACTTCCTGCAAGACTTACGGATTACGCAATTTGCCGGCGATCCGCCATATCCACCAGAACACGCTCGCTTTTTTTATCAATGCCAAGCGCCCGGCGTTTTTTGTTGATATGATCGATCATCAAACGAGCCATTTCATATGGGTCGGGTGTGAATCCCCATTTGCCCATTCCCTGCTCTTCCAGTCCGCTGAAAAGCAGTTTGTGAAATTTGGTTCCCTCCACAATCGGGAAAGTAACACCAAATACGGTAAACACACCGGATGCGACAAAATACTGTCCGATCGCAATGGCCTTTTCACTCATCCATTCCGGCGCAGCACCAGCTACCGGCAGATCGGCGATGCTGTCACCCAGACCGCCCTCATGAACCATTGCAGCGGCGGCGACCAGGATACGGCTGTTGTCAATACATGCACCCAGTCCCAGTACCGGCGGCATGCCAACGGTTTCGCAGACTTCGCGCAGACCCGGGCCTGCCAGAACAGCTGCTTCCGGGCTTGTCAGGCCGGCCTTGGCCAGTGCAATCTGGGAACATCCGGTCTGGAGCACAAGGATATCATTTTTAATCAGCTCCTTGACCAGTTCCACATGTACCCAGTCCTGTTTCACCCTTGGGTTTGTACACCCGACCACTCCGGCAACACCCCGTATTCTGCCGTTGATGATATTGGCATTTAGCGGTGTGTAGCCGCCACGGAATGTGCCGCCGAGCATGTAATTGATATACTCATGGGAGAAACCGTGTACGCCGGTATTGACGATCTTTGGTATTTCCACTACCGCAGTTCTGTTTTTAAATCTTGTGATTGCTTTGATGATGAGTTCATCAGTTGCCGCAAGCGGATCATGCTCGTTAAACTCAATATGGGTGGCTCCCTCGATACGGCACTGGCGATTGGTGGTATAAAGCCCTGTTCCATAGCAGTCTGCCACCTTTACAAGGCCCTGCTTGATACATTGTATATCAACGACCATGGCATCCACTGCGCCGGTGATCAGAACTGCCTCGGTTGACATGAAGTTTCCTGCATGGGGGATGCCATGCCGGACCATCATCTCCGCTCCGGAACAGCACATCCCGACCAGGTTGATGCCATCTGCACCGGCATCTTTGGCCGCCTGAATCAGGACCGGAGAGTTTGCCGAAACCACCATGGATTCAAACAGATTAGGTTCATGCCCATGAACAATAATATTCACCTTGTTTTCTTTCAGAACCCCCATGTTGACTTCCACTGCAACCGGAGAAGGTGTGCCGAACAGAATATCGGACAGCTCTGTTCCCACCATGGAACCCCCCCAGCCGTCAGCCAGCGCTGTCCGGCTGATCTGTCTGGTCAGATTCTCATACTGCTGGTCAACACCCATATGGGTGCGATTCATGGTTTCCAATACTTCAAGCATGGCGCCCCGGGGAACGATTCCCAGTTTACGCCATGTTTCCAGTGTTTTTTGGGGCACTCTCTTGGCAAAGGGGATTTCCCCTTCGAGCTGCGTAAATGTTTTTTCAAGTTCCTGATAGAGTTCGGTGGCGATCTCTTTCACGCTCTTGCCTTCGACCTCAATACCGATTGATCTGGCAACCGACTCCAGCTTGATGGTGTCCTTGATGGAATACTCCTTGATATTTCCGTTCACAACTTCTTTGAAGAGTTTCAGGATGGCCATGCCGTGATCTGTATGACATGCCGTACCGCAGGCGACCATTCTTGCGAAATTGCGGGACATGATGGTGTCTATATCCGCCCCGCAGACACCTACCTTGCCATACGGGTCTTTTGAGTTCAGCCGGCATGGGCCCATGGAGCAGTGCTTGCAGCAGGCGGAATCCGCACCGATCGGACATGCTTTCATGGAAGCTGCCCGGTCAAAGGCGGTTTCCACTCCGTCCCGTTTGGCTTTTTTAAGCATCTGAGCGGTGGCATCGCATATGGTGACATCTTGGATGCTGATGCCATCTGTCGTATCTTTGATCTTACTCATGTTTTTCCTCCCTTCATGGAATGGATTATTATGTTTTTCCGGCATTGTTACGGGTTGACTATACCACATTGTGGCATTATATAATAGTAATGACTTGATTCTTTTTGTCAAGGCAGCTTTATTAATAGAAAAGGAGGTGCGTATGAGCAATCCGGAAACAACTCAAAACCGTCTGATTCATGAAAAAAGTCCATACCTTCTGCAACATGCCGATAATCCGGTAGACTGGTATCCGTGGGGAGAGGAGGCTTTTGAGGATGCCCGGAAACAGGACAGACCAATCCTGGTTTCCATTGGTTATTCGACCTGTCACTGGTGTCACGTGATGGCGCATGAATCTTTTTCAGATCGCGGGGTTGCTGAAATCATGAATCAATATTTCACCTGCATTAAAATCGACCGGGAAGAAAGGCCGGATCTGGATAAGGTTTATATAACAGCAGTTTCTGCCATGACCGGATCTGCTGGGTGGCCCTTGAATGTGTTTCTGACACCCACGGACCTGAAACCGTTTTATGGAGGCACCTATTTTCCCAGGCTGCCGCATATAGGGATGATGGCATGGCCGGATCTGCTGGTCCGGATTGGAAAAGCCTGGAAAGATAAAGAACAGCGGGTAAAAATTATAGACTCAGCAGAATCATTGACCCAGATGTTGCGAAACCATCTATCTGAAAATCGATCCGCAGCACCCCTGGAACAAAAGATGGATTCATCCCTGATGGATGATGCATTTCAAGTTTTTCAAAGAAGTTATGATCCGGATAAGGGCGGGTTTGGCCGTGCACCGAAATTCCCTTCGCCGCCAATCTTGAATTTCATGCTGTCTTATGCACACTGGAAAAAGGATCAT
>PNOB01000424.1 GCA_013824585.1 Desulfobacterium sp.
ACAAACAATATTGTTGACACACAGGCATCCTTTGCGTATATAGGGCTTTTGAAAAAAAGGGTATCCAAATAGGGTACTCAAAACTTTGATAAATTTCCAAAGCGGACAGGATCAATGAACGAGTATATTTCAGTACTGATAATGCTTTTCTTGGCAGTCTCAACAGCCGCGGGGATGATCATCGCCACCACGTTAATCGGCCCCAAAAAGAGCTTTGCAGATAAGATGGAGCCTTTTGAATGCGGGGAGAGCCCAATCGTATCTCCAAAGCAGCGGTATTCCATAAAATTTTATCTGATTGCACTTTTATTCGTTATTTTTGACATTGAAGCTGTTTTTTTATATCCGTGGGCCGTGCTTTTCAAGGATCTTGGCATGTTTGGTTTTATTGAGATGATGATATTCATATCCATATTATCGATCGGCTTGATTTATGTCTGGAAAAGGGGAGCGTTGGAATGGGAGTAGAAAATCAAAGAGCCGGCGTCTCTCCGGACTCACAGCAAAAGCTGACGGTTTCGGAAGATTCAGGGCAACTGCTGGATGGCAGCGTGATCCTGACCAGATTGGAGTCCATTGTAAACTGGAGCAGAAAGTATTCATTCTTTTTATATCCATTTGTCACGGCTTGTTGCGGAATGGAGTTTATGTCCGTGGCTGGCCCCAAATATGATCTTGACAGATTCGGTGCTGCATTACCCAGATTTTCTCCAAGACAGGCTGATCTCTTAATGGTGGTCGGAACCATCAGCCATAAACAGGCCCCCATCCTGGTGAAGGTTTATAATCAGATGACGGAACCCAAATGGGTTTTTGCATTTGGCGTGTGCGCGGTATCGGGGGGATTTTATGACAATTATGCAACAGTACAGGGCATTGATACCCTGATTCCGGTGGATGTATATGTTCCGGGATGTCCACCGAGGCCGGAAATGGTTATCGACGGTTTAATCAAGCTTCAGGAGAAAGTCGCAAAGGAAAAATTTTCGGACTGGCCAAAAGGCGCTTCTCCGGTAAGCAAATGTTAAGAAACGTTGTTGAAACTTTGTGAAGTGTTCAGTTATGGAAGCAAGTGTGACTCTAAAAAAATTGAAAGATCGTTTTCCAGGTTCCATCCTTGAGACTCATTCCTACCGTGGGGATGATACCGCGGTTGTAAAGAAGGAAGACATCCTCAAAATTTGCACTTTTTTGAGGGATGACGAATCACTTCTTTATAATTTCATGATGGATGTGACCGCAGTGGACTACATTGGCAAAGAACCCCGGTTCGAGGTTGTGTATCATTTATATTCCCTCAAATTTAACAGGCGGTTTCGGGTTAAAGCAGGGGTTTCCGAATCTGACTGCAGCATCGATTCGATTGTTTCCATATGGATCAGCGCCAATTGGTTTGAACGGGAAGCTTTCGATATGTATGGAATCCAGTTCAAGGGACATCCTGAGTTAAGGAGAATTCTCTTGTATGAAGGGTTTGAGGGTCATCCCCTGAGAAAAGACTACCCGATAAAGAAAAGGCAGCCCTTGATCGGGCCTATCAATTAACACTTCAGCGAGCCATTGATTGAGTCATGTCTGATATAACAAAAGATTTTAATACCGAGCACATGGTAATCAACATGGGGCCGTCACATCCGGTCACTCATGGAACGGTGAAATTCCTGACGACATTGGATGGAGAAACCATCGTGGACCTGAAGGTGGATATTGGGTATCTCCACAGGGGGGTTGAAAAAATGTGCGAGAACGGAACCTGGCAGCAGGTGATACCCTACACCGACAGGTTGAATTACGTTTCCCCCCTCATCAATAATGTGGGGTATGCTCTGGCAGTGGAAAAACTTATCGGTATTGATGTGCCTGAACGGTGCAAATACATCCGGGTTATCGCCAGTGAGCTCTCACGCATATGCGACCATTTGACCAATATCGCCGCTGGCGGTCTGGAGCTCGGGGCCTTTTCGGCTTTTCTTTATTTTGTGGAAGCTCGTGATCTTATCTGGGACTTGATCGAAATGCTTTGTGGAGCCCGCGTTACTGCCAACTATGTTCGGATCGGCGGACTGAAAAACGATCTTCCCGATGACTTCAAGGAAAAATCTGTGGAAGTGTTCAAGAAGGTCCGCAGTTTATGGGCGGATGTGGATAAACTCCTGACGAAAAATAGAATTTTCATAGATCGGGTGAAGGATATTGCAGCCATGCCGCCGGATGAGGCCATTGCATACGGGTTTACGGGTCCATGCCTCAGATCCTGCGGGGTTCCCTATGACGTCCGGAAGGCCCAGCCATATCTGGTCTACGACCGTATGGACTTTGAGATTCCCATCGGTGAAACAGGCGACAATTACGATAGATACCTGGTTCGAATGGAAGAAATCAATCAAAGCCTGAGTATTCTTGAGCAGGCGCTTGATCAGATTCCCGCAGGACCGATAAACGTGGATATGCCTCAGTACAGGTGGCAGTCAAAGGATGACGTCTATAACAGAATCGACTCACTGATTTTTCATTTTAAAACCGTTATTGAAGGCATCAAGCCGCCTCCGGGAGAAATCTATTCCGCTGTTGAAGGGGCAAATGGTGAACTCGGGTTTTATTTGGTGAGCGATGGGAGTGGAAAACCTTACAAATGCAAGGTCAGACCTCCTTGTTTTGCCCTTACTGCTGCAATGCCTAGAATGATGAAGGGGAGATTCATCGCCGATATCGTCCCCACTTTTGACATGATCAACATGATCGGCGGAGAATGCGATAGATAACCATGCTTGTAGACATGATCGAATCCATAGCAAAGATTTTATTCATTTTCAGTGTGAATATAGGTTTTTTTGCTCCGGTATTGGGCTGGGTGGAAAGGAAGCAAAGCGCGGTGATGCAGGACAGAATCGGTGCGAACCGGGCGGATATTTTTGGCTTCACCGTGATCGGACTTTTTCACTCCATTGCCGATGCTATCAAGGTGCTTACCAAAGAAGATTTTATTCC
>PNOB01000425.1 GCA_013824585.1 Desulfobacterium sp.
TGGCAAGACGAGCCTTGGCCCGGAAACGACTGATAAACAGCTCCATCTCTTTTTGCCGTTTCTCATCATTCAACCTGGTTTTTTCATATATTTCCTCTTCCTGGGCAAGCTGAGAGTAAAATTTCTCTGTGTTGCCCTTCATTTTTCTGATCTTCTTTCGATGAATACCAATGGTATGCGTAACAACTTTGTCCATAAACCCCCGGTCATGGGTAATCAGCAAAAGTTCATGGGGCCAATTGCAAAGAAACTTCTTGATCCAGCGGATAGAGGTAATATCCAGATAGTTTGTCGGCTCGTCAAGGAGAAGAAGATCCGGTTCTGAGACCAGTACTTTGGCAAGATTCAGACGTACCTGATATCCACCGGAAAAAAAATCCGGGTGCTTCTGCATATCTGTTTCAGAAAATCCCAATCCAGCCAGTATTTTTTCAGCCTTCCAATCATGATCTTTTTCCGATTCAACAAGGCCGGTCATACATTCTTCCAGAACCGTTTCCTTCTGGAAATTGATATTCTGGCGAACATACCCGATGCGGTAGTGCTTTGGCAAAGAGATCTGTCCGTCATCCGGTCTCTCATCGCCGATTAATATCCGCAACAAGGTCGTCTTTCCATGTCCATTCCTTCCGACCAGACCGATCCGTTCCCGTGAATTAATCTTAAAGCTGATTCTTTCAAACAACAGATTCCCGCCAAAACTCTTTGACAAATTTTCAACACTGATCATCCGACGCCTCGATACCCAAATTTCAAATTAAAAACATGCTGCTTCCAGTTTTTGAATACAGGAAGGCTGTAAAAGTGCAAGAAAAAAATTTGACAAAACCAATGCTTAGGCATAGTCTCCTGTGTAGTATTCGTTATCAATGAATGCAGGCAACAGGGATTCTGGATATGCTGGGAAACAATTTACCAAAAGAAATGATCGATTTTTTCATTAATTTTCCTCTTTTTGAACAAATCAATGCGGAAGAAGTAAAAGTTGTTGCCAGGCATATGGAGTCCATTGATTTGAATGAAGGAGATATCCTGTTCCGGGAATCAGACAAAGGAAATTATGTTTTTTTTATAAAGGAAGGCCATCTGGATGTGTTAAAAAAATCGGAAGTTTCCGGAGAGAACGTAACACTCGCAACATTGTACGAAGGTCAGTCGATTGGAGAGATGTCCATTATTGATGATTTTCCGAGATCGGCCACAATACAGGCACGGAGTCACACAAAACTGTATATTCTGTCCAAAAGTGCTTTTGATATGATTCTGAGCAAACATCCCAAAATCGGTATCAAATTGTTAAAAGGGATCTCCCGTCTTCTATCCAAAAATTTGCGTGAAACCTCCAGCAGGCTGGCGGACTATATTCCTCCGCTTTCTTGAAATAAAAAAAGATTCACATCATCATAGAAATTTGATCCAAAAAAGAGCTGTCTGCCTATCTGGATCATGACACCCCCTCTCCTTTTTTTTATCCATTTCCAGAGCGTACCAGTTTTATGTGTTCAAAAATCTGATCGATCGTCCTGGAATTCCATTTTCCTTTTCCTGAAATGGTCTTGTACCCTTTTTTGTTCATATATTCCGTGACATCGTCAACACCCATTCCTTTGTTCTCTTTCAACTGGATAATAAGAGCAATGATTTTTGATTTGTAATCACCAGGTAGCTTTTTGGTTTGTTCACCAGGAGAAAGAGCGGTCTGCTTCAATTTTTCAGGCATATCCATCATACCATGATTATCATCTTTTTCCTGTTTTACCTTTTCAGATGATACCTCCAGCAGATCGGACAGGTCATCCAGCTCCGGGACTTTTTCTTCTGGCTTTTGATCCACAAGCTCAGACAGATCATCCAGTTCCGGAGCAGTT
Source organism: Desulfobacterium sp. (assembly GCA_013824585.1). Classification (GTDB taxonomy): domain Bacteria; phylum Desulfobacterota; class Desulfobacteria; order Desulfobacterales; family SURF-7; genus QZKS01. Next base: position 1,869 of record PNOB01000425.1, read on the forward strand.
TCTGCAGAAGCGCTTTCCAGCAGATCGGACAGATCATCCAGTTCCGAGACTTTTTCTTCTGGCTTTTGATCCACAAGCTCAGACAGGTCATCCAATTCCGGAGCGGTTTCTGCAGAAGCACTTTCCAGCAGATCGGACAGATCATCCAGTTCCGAGACTTTTTCTTCTGGCTTTTGATCCACAAGCTCAGACAGGTCATCCATGTGCGGGACAATTTCCTCAGCCGAATCTTTCAGCAATTCATTGAAATCCTTACCATCCGAAAAACCAGATGACTCGTCTCCTTCCGAAATATCATTCAGAAGAGAATCCAGCACCTTTTCCTGCATCTCCTGCTCATTCTGATCCTGAAGAAAAACCTCCTGAGAAGCCTCTATCAATTCTGGCAGAACTTCTCTGTTCAAGGAGTTCACCATCTTTGGGATATTCCACGAATCTCTTTCAGTTCCCCGGGTAGTGATATGTTTCAAGGCAGAGGCAACATTATTCAGCGCATCAGCCATTAACTTCTGCGCTTCTGCGCGCTTTTCCATTGCAGCTGCTTTCCTTTCCTCTGCGGCAGCTCTTCGTTCCTGGGCGTCTGCGATTCTCATCTGCTGGCCGCTCAATCCCTCTATCAATCCTTTAAGAGCCCCGGAAACAGAATCTCCGGACATGACCTGTAACCCTCTCTCATAATTGTTCAAAGAAGCCTCCTGTTTGTAAAAATCTTTTGCCACTGGAAATCGTGCTGTAAGCTCTTTCTCAATATCAGCCTCGTTCATTCCGGAATTAGCGCTTTCCATGATGAACCGCAGAATACTAATTGCCTGGCGCGGATACCACTTTTCTTTGTCATTATCCTTGCACGGAATCCAGGAATCATATTGATCCTGCCAGTATTGAATGGTGGACTCCCCGATATTCAACTCATCTGCTATACCGCGAAGCGTATAATAATTTTTTTCAAACATGGTTGCCTCCTCTGAAAGGAAAATTGCAAACCCCATGCCGATTCCTATGAAAAAAATTCAAGGGGAAAAAAGATTACGATCTGAATCCAAGAGACTTGTGCAGAAGCTTGAAATCAAAAGCGCTGACCATTGCTTCAGGATTTTGATCATCATGA
>PNOB01000426.1 GCA_013824585.1 Desulfobacterium sp.
GGGAGTTTTCAAAAGAATGGTAAATCTGTTTTATCGTTTCCTGATGCTGGTGTCCAGGGTATGCGGCATCTGGGTTTTTGTTTTTGTTTCAAAACTGATTGCAACCGGTTATTTTTTTCTGTTCCCTTCAAGAAGGGCTGTCAGCATCGCTTTTTATCAGGCGCTGTTTCCGGAAAAAAGCCGTTGGTATCATATCGCCTGTGCATGGAAACAGTATCATCGGTTTACTTATTCATTTCTGGACCGGTTCCTGTTAGAACATTTTAACAACATCACCCATACTGCCGAAGGGCGGGAACACCTGGATCATGTGGCAGACAAAGGTGGAATTCTGGTGATGTCCCATCTGGGCAACTGGGAGATTGCGGCCCATTTTTTAAAACAAAAAGGGTATCCAATTTTATTGTTCATGGGGCGGAAACACAAAGAACAGATCGAGGGCATGCAGAAAGATGTATTGATTCAAGGCGGCGTGAAGATCATTGCGGTTGATCCGGAAGACAGTTCCCCATTTACCCTTCTCGACAGCATCAAACAGTTGAAATCCGGTGGCATTGTGTCCCTGACCGGGGATCGGATCTGGTCACAAGGCCAGAGAACGGTAAAAGTCCGTTTTCTGGGGCATGAGGTGGCTTTGCCAGAGGCCCCCTATATCCTGGCGCTTTTAACCCAGGCACCGCTCTACACTTTTTTTGCCTTCCGGACCGGTCGGAATCACTATGATCTGAGAATTTCGCCCCCGGTGGTTCTTCCAAAAACTTCTCGAAAAGAAAGATCGGAAATCATTCAGCAGGCAGCTCAAAATTATGCAGACACCCTTGAAAAAATGGTACGCGAACACCCTTTTGACTGGTATCATTTTGAATCTTTTCTGAAAGCGGAGTGAGCTTTTTTTCGGAACGTATTATTATAGCAGAGCAGATCTCTTTTCTATGCAGCAGAAAGCTTATCTGTCTGTGTTTCAACGGTTTGAATAATCTCTTGGATAGAATCGACTTCAGGTTCATCAAAATATGCCTCACCGCATTGCTGACAGATCCAGGCAGGTACTTCGTCTAATATGAGATGATAGCTCTTTCGGTCAATATGAAAAGGGGCGGTGCCTTTTTTCATTTTTCCCTGACAGTGCATGCATTTCATCATGTTTTCCTCTTTTTCTAATTATCTTCCCATTCTTCAATGTTTGGCAAATATGCGGTGATGACTACCAAATAGTCACTTTCCGGCCTGAGTACGGCAAGTCCGCAATCTGCACTGAGCGTCTGGTTATCTTGTCAACTATTCGCTTGGCATATGCCGGGGAGTTTGCTGCAATGTATTCATAAATACCGGCAAGATGTTTAATTGCGTTTTTCGTCCAAAAAACTTTCATTCTTTCAGCCCGAATCTTTTCCGGACTTCATGAACATCCACTGTTTCTCCTGCATCGCTGTCTTTTATTCCTGCCTCAATGGTCTGGCGAACATAGATTCTATCCATCAGGTCGTCCCATGTCGCCTGGTCCGGCAGTTTGTCGAGGAGTCGATACGCTTCTTTTTTTATGCTTTCCGTTTGCATGATGATTTCTCCTAATTTGATCCGGATATCTGCATGTAATTTTTTTATAATTCTGAAATCTGAAAAACTTCAAATACCATTGCACGCCTAATATATGGCAGAAGGATAAGCTCTTGCTTTTTTTAGAAATGAATATATGTAAAAGTGGATTGTGTGTCAACAATCTTGTTTTTGCAACATATAGAGAGCTGTTTGAAAAGCTGGATAAAAACCGGCTCACATTGCTCCCGAAGCAGCTCGGTATAGAGATCGGCGTCTTCGAAAAGGATTAGTTGAAATCGTGGCAGGAAAAAAAGTCCAGAAATTTCTCTGATATTCAATATAAGGAAAAAAGTACCTATGAATAAATGGTTCGAGTAAGACTTCGTCAGGCAGTTCAAAGTTCTGCAGATACCCTTGAAAAATGGTACGCGAACACCCTTTTGACTGGTATCATTTTGAATCTTTTCTGAAAGCGGACTGAGCTTATTTGGCTGTCTAAATCCTGTTTTCCAGCCGGTTGATGATCTCATTCAACCCAACCGGACTTGTCAAAACTCCCCCTACCGGGATCTATTTGCGGATAAAAATTTTCGGCCCATACGGGCGCACTCTAATGATTTTTTCCAGATCAGCCGATGCTGCAGGAACCCGTTTCATTTTCCCACTATAGCTGCTTTCAGATATCGGCTCATCGCATAAACGGTTTCTGTTTTCTCTGGATAAAAATGCAAGGAATTTGTTGATGATAAGATTTCCTGTGTAAAATAAAATGCTGGTCATGAAAACCGGCATGCTGATGGTTGATTTGAGTAAAAGATGCGATATTGAAAATGTTGATTTAGAAGTTGTATTCAATTTTTTTTTGTTCATGTTACTCTCCAAATGTTTTCGTTATTCCGTGTTCGCTAAAAATCCTTGAAATCATCTTCCATTCTCCTTGCAATACATGAAAAAGTTTATTGCACTTCTGATGTTTTGAAATCCGAGGTTGGAAATCGAGGTTATGATTTGAAATAATCATAAAATACTGCAAATAATAAGCCACCTCCACAAGTCTATGGATATTTAGAAATATTCTCCTGTAATAACGTATCATTATGGATTGAGGACGTTGTGTGATTGACAGGGAGAGCTACTCAGGCGGTTCAAAAAAAAAATCTGACTTTTTCTTATCTAATTGGACTTTTTCCTGTTTTTTGGGAATTGGGGCGACGGCGTTGGTGATCTCATCCAGTCCCTGAGCCTGCACCTGGCTGCAGAGCGTGATTTCTTCCGTCAACCGAAGGAACGATCGGAAATCATTCAGCAGGCAGCTCAAAATTATGCAGACACCCTTGAAAAAAAGGTGCGAGAACACCCTCTTGACTGGTATCATTTTGAATCTTTTCTGAAAGCGGAGTACGCTTTTTTTTCGTTTTGGAATTGGCTC
>PNOB01000427.1 GCA_013824585.1 Desulfobacterium sp.
TCAGCGCGCACACCCTGCGCCACTCCTTTGCAACCCATCTGCTGCAGCGCGGAACCGACATCCGGACCATCCAGGCGCTCCTGGGACATAATGACGTTTCCACAACCATGATCTATACCCACATCCTGAACCAGGGCGGACATGGCGTGTTCAGCCCGCTTGATGATCTGGATATTTGATAAATTCTGCTGTTCTTTGCCCGGGTTCCGGGATAGGAAGATTTTTTACATTTCTGATTCTGACCTGCTTTCATGTTGACACTATATATGGTCAAACAAAGGGCAGGCACAGGGGCCTGCCCCTACGAATCATACCATCTTGATTGCAAAATTGAAAAATTTCAGGATTGCTTTCTGTTTTATGGTCATGGCTGTTCGCGGCAGGATGCTGCACCCACATGGGACCTTATTCCACATGTAACCCGAAATTTGTGTCAGAGCTACATCAGGATTCTACCCAATTCTGCCCGCAGCAAGTCACCAGTCATTTCAGGGCATACCGGCCCGGTTCATCAAAAAAGGTGATATCCGCATACCCGGCATGAATTTTTCCGGAATGGGGGACGCCTGCCGGAATGTAATACCGATCCCCTTTTCCATAAATATTCTTTCTGCCGTCAATGGTCAGTTCGATTTTTCCCTCCAGTACAAAACCGGCCTGGGCAGCGTGTGAATGCTCGGGCAGATCCGCATCTTTTTCAAATTCCATGAAAATGATCTGATGGGTGCTGGATTGTGAAAGATAGGCCTGTATTCCTTTGAGCGGAATATCTGCCTTTGGCAGTGCTTTAATGGGCGCAGGGAAGATGTCTTGCATGGTTTCTCCTGGTTCAGATTGACGTTTTTAAGGTTAAAGCTTCATCTTATCAGCCGAAAGTTCAAAGGTTCCGTCCAGTTCATCGGCAACCTGTTTTTTGCAGGCCCGGCACTTCTGCGCTCCTCTGAACAAGGGGCTTCCGCAGGAAGAGCAGTGATAGCGTTCGCATTCCGATCTGGCCCATTCAACACCGCCTTTTTCATTGCCGAATTCTGCGGCTTTTTCCCGCCAGATAGGGATGGTTCGTTTCATGACCCGCCGGCCGGTTGAGATGGGGAATTTTTCAATCCGGTCACAGGGCCATTCAGCGCACTGCTGACAGGAGGTATAGCCTTTTGATTTCACGCAATCCCGGATTGTGCATGCCTTGCAGAAGTCATGGATTTTTCTGGGCGGATCAGACTGCATGCATCCATAGCATTCCATCTGGTCGGGTTTCAGTCCATAGAGACCCCCCATAATGGTTTTGAATTTTTCATTCTGATCCCTGTTGGCAATGTAAATACCGCAGGTTCCGCAATACAGTCCGCAGGGTGCCATCAGCTCTTTGTTCTGAATCTCTTCTTCAGTCCATCCTTTCATGTTGATTCTCCTTTGCAGGTGTTCATGAATGAACAGGAGCCACCGGCCATTGGTTTTTTACAATAGTTTGAAATTGTGAGACTTTACTGACGGACAAATACATTATGGAGCATCTTTATCATTATTTTTCATGGTTTTCTACTTTTGATTATTTTTTTGTTCACTGATACAAATATGTATCATTGGCAGGGCTGAGACAGAGACGGATATGGTTCCGGTTGTCCTTGTTCTTCAGCAGGATGAACATCGCTGAAACGGTTTCAATGATTTTATAAATTACACCTTGTAAGGGTTTCAATAGTTTGATATCGGTAAAGAATAATAAAAACATGTGTATCGAGAAATCTTGATCGCATGAACAGTCCCGGCACGTTGATACCGCAGCTAAATTATATCTACTTAAAAAATAAAAAGATTTATATCGTAATTTGTTCTTTTTCATGTTTTGGCACATATCTTGATAAGTCTGGTAATGGATCAGGTTCGTTATTTTCAGTTTTCATTCAACAAACCCTGAACAGCATGGATTGATTTTGAAGAATCCGCTGTTTCAAACAACCAGAATGATAGAGGAATCATCTCTTGTGAAACCCTGTAACCGGAATATCAAAGCAACGATTAAGCTGACCGATTTTATGATCAGGCTTGCCAGCAGAGGCGATGCAGATCGGGAGGATGTCGGGTGCGGCGTATTATATGGTGTGATGCTCGATGCTGCATTTAAAATCCGGAAGCTGGCGGAAAAGGAAAAAAACTCCCACAAAGACAAAGGATGGTGGGATGAAAATAGATAGCATAAGTCGATTGCACAGCTTGAGAGACCGTAAACCAAAATTGTATGGAAAAAGGAGAAGAAAATGGCTCAGAAACTTGAAGTGTACAAGTGTGATGTGTGTGGCAATATCGTTGAGGTTCTTCATGCCGGTGGCGGGGAGCTGGTATGCTGCGGGCAGCCGATGAAACTGATGGCGGAAAACACGGTTGATGCAGCCAAGGAAAAACATGTTCCGGTCATTGAAAAAGTGGGTGGCGGATTTAAGGTAAAGGTCGGCAGTGTGGCTCATCCCATGGAAGAGAAACACTATATTGAATGGATTGAAATTATCGCAGACGGCAAAACATACCGTCAGTTTTTAAAACCCGGAGATAAACCCGAAGCGGTTTTCAATATTGATGCAAAAAGTGTCACAGCACGTGAATACTGCAACCTCCATGGCCATTGGAAAGCATAGAGGGTTTCTGCATTGGACAGTCCGGAAGTGAATTTCGGTTTCATTTCCGGACGGTCTTGTGGATTCCCTGCTTTTTTGAAAATCGATTTGCCGGTGGAAAGCGGGTGCAATTAAAAGTGTTGGGTTGCGATTCGTTTCATTGTGGGAGCGGCATCTTGCCGCGACAATACTGTCTTGATTGATATCATGAAAAAAGCCATATCGCGGCTGGAAGCCGCTCCCACATAATTCGATTATCCATCAGTTTTGATTACACCCGTGGAAAGCCGGGGTATGGAATGCCGTTATCCGAATAGTATAGTCAAAAACTCGTATAA
>PNOB01000428.1 GCA_013824585.1 Desulfobacterium sp.
ATTACGCAAAAAAAGAACAAACATGGCAGAATCTGCGCCCAGCACGGGTAACCAATGTTTCAGGAAGTACCAGGTGACCAGGATGAAATCTCCCTGTGTTATCAGGCGGTCAGCAAGCTAGTCCACCAGGTTGCCAAGCTCTCCATCGAGCCGGTGCCCAACCAGTTCTCTAATGACATCCTGAACTGTCTGATGACGTGGAATCATGTTGCTGAAGTCTTCCGTAGGTTGTCGAACCGGGTATTGCAAGATGTCCTTTGGATTTGCGCTGATAGCCAATTTCAACGCGGACTGAGGGGAATCTTGTATCCCATGAGCAAGCAAAATAGTCTTCAAGTCTTCAGCATCCCCAGGTGTCAGCGGGGATTCGAATAGTTCATATTTGTTGGAGGACTTTTTGGCCCTTCCTGAGCGCTTATCTACTTCATGGTCGGTGTCAATTTTTCGTGTAAACCATCCCAGGCTGCTACCAGTTTGTAATAAGCGAAAAAACTGAGCCCGGCTGATCCCAGCCCACTGACAAATCCGCTCAGCCCGTACTGAAACTTTACAACTTCCTTTTCGTCCTTTTCCACCACTCGCCAGATAATATTCCTGCCACAATGCCATCACCAGGAAAATAACTTGCGAACCGACATACGGCAGCCAACGCAAGTTATATACCGGTAAGCGAACCACCCGCCCGGGTTCCAGCAGGATATTCCGGATAGAGCTATAGTGGATATCAAGATCAATGGGATATTCCTCGTCATCCTCTTGATCTTGATTTTCTTCCTGAGCGAGATCCTCCTCATCATCAACTTCATGGTCACAGACTACAAAACGAACTTTAGCTTCTCTGTTTAAGACACCGGTAAGGAACCGCTGTAAGGTGGTGGTCAGTCGATCCATTAACCAATCCCGGCCATAAGCATTGATGCAGCCGATCACAAAAGTGTCATCTGAAAATTCCACCAGATGGGTTGGTTTTACCCAGGTGCTAAAAGTCGCCCGCGACATATCCAATTCGAGGTTAGCGACGGCTGCTTGCCAGGCTTTTTCCGGTGAAAATTCAACGACTGCATTCATAAAAGAAATCCCTATCGATAAAAATACCAATTTCGAAAAATACAAAACAAAGGCAAAATTTCGGCTTTTTCCAAGAAGAATGGTGGTTATCCCATTTCCTCCAGGAAAGACCTCTCTACGGGGTCCCTGTTCATTCAACGTCAGCGGCTCCGTCTGCGTCAACGTCTGCGTCGTGTCAGCTGCACGTCTGCGGCACGTCAGCATGGACGCAGACGGAGTTCTCGGCTCGAAAAAATATTGATAGATTTTCCAGGAAAGCAGGGAGACCATTAACATCCTTCCTGAAATAAAGTTTTCCCAATGGTCTTGGGTGACGGTTGAAGGTGTAAGTTACCATTCTGAAAAGCTTTCACACCCTCCATAACGAAGAACCAAACAACCTCTCCAACTGGCAAGGTGTGCTCCCTTGCTATAGCTCGAACGTCTTCCTTTAATAGAGATGGAATTCGGAAAGTTACTCGCATCTCCCAATGGGGGATGGTGTCTTGGCCTTTCTTGGAATTTTTCTTTTTGGTTGCTGTTGATTTCTTTTCGGGAACAGGAAATGCTTCCGACAACCAATTCTGGTCTTTAATTTTTTGAGAAGGCAAACCCAGATTCCCTTGACCGCCTTCCGGAAACAGAGTCATTCGTTGGGCTTTGGGGTATGCAAAAAGACTGAGTTTTTTAGTTCGGTAAAGCTTTACTCCATACTCAAGGAATGCCCTAACAACTTCATCCCTGGGAACCGAAAGACTCTGAGCAATTTCAATAATCTGCTCCACAACTTGCCGTAGAATTCCCCGGTAGGTAACTGTTTCAAACCGATGAATCTGTTTCCACTTTCGCGATCTTTTCTTCCTTAGGTCTGCTGTGGGAATTAAATCCAATGGTTGTCGCATGAGTATTGTGGAATCATGCGGATTATTCTCCTCACCATCAGTCAATGGATGAAGATCACGTAAACCTGTGAATGCATCGCGCCTGGGCATCCTGACCTCTAATATTTCAATACAAGAGTTGCCAAAGACTTGTATTCTTCTGCAGCTCGCGTTTCCGGAGCGTACTCAAAAATAGTCTTTACTTCCGACCAATATTCGCGCAAGACTGTCGCCCGATGTATCGGGGAAATTACTTTCTCTTTGAATGTCGCCTGTAGGTCCTGCATCGAATCGCGTGACTCGTTGGTACTATCAAAGAAGGTCGGTAAAATTCCCAACAATCCCCCCTTCCAGTTCTTCTTGTCTCTCAAGGTCTGGATGGTCGTGACTGTTTTAGCTAACGAATCCAAAGACGCAAATTCAGTCGCGGTTGGAACAATCACCAGGTCTGCCGCCCAGATCGCACGTTCCTGCAAACCACCCACAGAAGGGGAGGTGTCAAAAATGATGTAGTCCAACCGGTCTTTCATGAAAGTTTTGAGAAGGTCTTTGATTTAGGAAACCGGTTGATCTTGGACACCCAACATCATTTGCGCAGCAGAAGTCATTGAGTTTCCTGGAATCAATTGCAGTAAATCGCGCCCGGTGTCTCGAATCCATTGGCGGACAAAGGTAATTTCACTCGGTGAACCTGGTTGAGTGGTCAGGAAATAATAGGTTCCCATCTGACTATCCATGCCAAGCTTGGTTGCACATTGCCCTTGAGGATCAAGGTCAATCAATAACACTTGCTTATTTTTTAGAGTAAGGACATGCGCCAGGTTTACAGCCGTGGTTGTCTTGCCTACCCCGCCTTTTTGATTGGAAATGGTGATGATCTTTGTGGTCATATGATTTTTCCTTAATCGATAAATTGCAGCTGCGTTCGGCCTTCATGACCATGGACAGAAATGACATCATCGAGATTTTGATAAACACCCATAGCATAAGGTTCCCTGAGCCATCGAATGA